>JBCBHL010000198.1:0-13217 GCA_038525605.1 Bacteroidota bacterium | reverse complement strand
TCAATAATTTCATATGCTTCTTCTATTTGCTCGAAACTTACTTTATAATTTTCTATTAATTCTAAAAAAAGTTTGCACTTAACTTCATCAGAATCATTATGGTTAATACCCCACTGCCCCCAATGATTCATTACCCAATAATCTATCGGAACTAAATACCAATCCTCATTGGTTTCATTTATAATTATTGATACTACAGCACCCTCATTTAATAACTTTTCAAATTCTAAGTCACTCATTTCACTTTATTATTTCTCCCGAACCTTGTATCACATTTTGCTGAAATTCGCTCCTCCAATAGTCTTTCCACTTCCTCGTTGTAAATGGATTGCCTGGTTGATTTGGATCTGCAATTTGAGGTGCTAACCCATCTAAAAACTTCTTATTCTTAGCTGCACCCCATTGAGGAATAGCATTTTCCTTCAACATCACATCAAAAGATTTAGGCATTTCAAACTTCACAATATAAGACCCTGGGTTTTTATCTTTAAAATATTTAGCATGATCAATATTGTCTGTGCTAAAATTTAGCCAATCATGATAACTTGATCCAAAATTTACATTTCCATCAGTTATAGTAATAATTTCTTCTGGACCATCAATTCCTGCAATTTGAGCCCTGTAATATGTGACGGTCTCTACTTGATCTGATGCTTGGTTTAAATAAACTGTCTTCTTCTTTAAATAATTTACATATGTTGATGGTTGTCCTTGTGGCAAGGTTGGAATATTATCATCAATCCATTTCCAAGCATCAGGAATTATATCTCCAGATTCCTTTGCAGATTTCAAAGCAGAATTAGTACTCAACTCTGCAATCAGTTTCTCTGCTTGTACTGCTGGTAATTTATCAACAATCTTAGCTCTTAGGACATCTGATATATCCCCCGTTATACTAGAACCAGCACCAAATAACTCATCTGCATCTTCTAAATCTTCACTGTCCTTTCCTAGTCGATCCTCTAAAGTAGCTCTTTTTCGGTTGTAAACTTCTTTAGTATCATCAAATTTCTTCTTTAGTAACTGTTTATAACTTGCACTTAAAACTTCCCCGACCAATAAGCGCAGTTGCAGGTAAGAATTGTAATTCTGCATGGCTTTACACAGCTCGTCATCCTTACACCAATCTGTGTATCTCAGGCTTATGTCAAGTGCAGAACTTCCCAATTCAAGGCCTCCAAAAACCCATTTCGCTCCTTGCTGAAGTTTACTTAAGTGTTTGAGCTTTGTGAAATTTCCAAACGCTGTGAAGGTAAGTATTACATCAACTCCAAGGTTGATATCTCGCATGGTATTCTCATAATTACCATTTCTGATCATGTTAAAGGCCACAATCGCAGGAATATAATTATCAGGACCTAATGTAGTATTGTCACTTTCTTTGACAAACCATACTGGTTGGAATGGATGGTAACGTATCGTAAAAGGCTCATCTTCCCAGCCCTCATCAAAAATGTTCCCAACAAATGGCTTATTACTTCCGGAGATACTTACAATACTTCCACTAAAACTAATTGAACTTGATGTGTAGTCTCTATTGACAATCAATTCATCTCCTTCATAACTAAGTAGTAGTGGTGAGCTACCGTAGTTCTTTCTCGATTCAATATCGCTGTAGGTGTAAATAGCATTATCAATATCATCATACTTACTATCGGACCAAAAGGTGAATAAAATCTGGGCAAACCTGTCTGCATTGTCTTCATTACCTGCTACCCGGACGTTATCTAATTCTTCAAATAATGTTGATAGCAATCCTGGTTTATTTAAAAGTGCTTCTAGAAAGTCCTGATGATAGGCAGATAGATCATCTGTTTTGATATTCTCTATTAGATCCAGAATGATATCTTCACGTGATTCCGGAACCTGGGTAAAAAGCCCTGGCTTTGACGCTACTGCATCTATGAGATCTATCTTTTGTGAAATACTAAAATTTCTGGATTCGCAATTGGCGATATTTCTTAGTTTCTCGATTTGTTCACCTGTCAGATCAGTGTCATTTTGGATAGCTGTTTTTAAATCTCCATACCAAACATTACTAAAAACATTTTCAGAAGACTCAAATGTTGGAAACAATATCTGCTGGAAATAGTCCAGCTCTTCCCACTGTGAAGTGGAAAACCTACCTACCTTAAGAGCTATTTTTACTTTTCCAAAATCTAAAACATCAGCCCTATAAACATCTGCCTGATGAAAGCCATAGTCCAAAGCAGATTCTCTGATTGCTTCCGTTGCTTTATTAAGTGACAATCCAACATTAGATTGACTAACCCGAATCGCCATCTCTTTTGTTTCTCCATTTTTTCCGACAAAGTCAAACGTAAAATTTCCTGTTTTTGTAAAAGTTACATTCGGTTCATTATCCAGGTAAGCACATCTTATTAATTGAATTATTTTATTCGCATATTCTCCGTCATCATAAGCCGCTTCCTCATCACTCTCAAACAACCCAATTACCCATGCGGGGTTGTGGATATCCTGCCACCGGGGATATAGCAAGTCCAGTCCCAGGTTGCCTGCGCCTACTTCATCAGATTAGCAGTCTCCTTAAACCAAAAGCAGACAATCAGGAATCACATCAAAGAACTTCAGCCAATCAGCTACGAGCTGCCACATCTGTTCAACGACTCTAAAACTTATGGTTTTAGCGCAACTCTTCGATAATTGACACAACGAATACAAATCATTTAGGCAATTATTCATTAAATACCTATTTTAGGATCATGGAAAACTTATTCTCCATACTATTACAAGGTTTGTATATCTCTTGATCTAAGTAAGAAACGAAAGATACTGTTAGCAAATCATTAACTTTAGAAGAAATTCTGGTATTAATTAAAATATGAATACCAATTTCATTATGTCAAAAGAATTAATAAACTACTTTCTAAAAATGAGCATCAGAGATTTTATCATCAGAAGTTCCGAAACCGGTTCCGCTACAAGGTTTCAACCTCATATGTTTTCAAACATCAAGGATTGGAAGGATAAAGACTTACAGTTTTGGGAAGGAATATTGGAAGAAATCAGGGATCGCCCAATGTGTTTGTATATTTATATTCCTTTCACATATAAATTTTTAGGAATCAATTTACTTGATCAATTCTTTCAGTATCAGGACATATCACAACAAACCATAAACTACGTTAAAAACTCATTAGAAGAAAAATATAGGTGGTTGTATTTGACTAAAATGGAAATAAATATTATCAAGAAAGAAGATTTCAATATATTTAATATATTAATTGACATTAAAAACAATTTGATCTTACAAGGAGCTACTACTGTAGAAGAGCTTTATTTATCCGAAGACAACCCTATCAAAGTCAAAAGGGACATTTATTTTCATGAATTATCCTTATCTCTTTCTAATTAGCCATTAACCCTAAATCTCTAAATAATTGCCGTGCTATTTCATTCTCTTCGTAATTAGGTTGATAGTGCCCTGAATTTAAATCGACATCTTTTATTTTCCCCAATTTATCTAGCTCCACCCTACCTGCTGCCTTCACGTATTCATTGCTGTTTGTCATAAAGTAATGACCTGCTCCAATTTTCAATTCACCTTCCATTGTGACAACATAGTCATAATAACCTTCCTTTATACCAGTAATTTTAGAATCCTCGACTTTGAAGTTCATTTCAAAATATCTAGGATCATTGCCTGGCTGAGGATCTCTGAGTTTGACTTGGATCTGTTGAGTAAATTCCTTGCCTAAAGGAACATCTGGAAATTCCGCTATGGTGCTTTCTATTATAATTGGATTATGAGATGGAAGCTCTGCTTTAAGTTTATCTAGTTCTGCCAACTCATCTGCAGATAAATCCTTACCCCGATCCGCTAAAGCAGATCTCTTATAAAGCAGATCATTGTAAGATTCTGCTTTGGAAGATGACCAGTACCTCCACGCTGTACTGGAACCAGGGCCAAACGCCTCATCTGCAGCTTTGAAGTCTGCACTTTCTTCTCCGAGGTTGTCTGCGAGTTGCTGGCGTTTTTGTTTGTAAAGATCTTTGGTTTTGTCCAACTCATTTCTAATGAGTTGCTTGTAACTGGCACTTACTATTTCTCCACCTAACAAACCTAACTGCAGGTAAGTGTTATAGCGTTGTAGCTGATCACAGAACTCTTTATCGGTACACCAGTCTGAATACCTCAGACTTATATCTAATGCTGAACTGCTTAGTTCTAATCCTGCAACTACCCATCTGCCTGCCTGTTGCAGCCTGTTCAGGTATCTTAGTTTGGTGAAATTTCCAGCTCCGGTGAAGGTTAGCACTACGTCTACGGTAAGACCTAAGCGATCAATAGCGCGCTCAAAATTACCTTCCTGGATCATGTGAAAAGCTACAATGGCCGGGATAAACTCTGCCGGTCCTATTAACTATCCATTATTCTCACTCACGAACTGTACCGGCTGGAAAGGATGATAGCTAACTGTGATCTTTATGGCGTCATCCCTCTCGTCAAACAAGTAGTTGGCAAACGGATTAAACTCACCTTTCATGGTAACTTTTGCAGCTGCAAAACTGACGTCTCCGTCATACTTACGCTCTGGTAATAGTACGTCACCGTCATATGATAAAGTAAGTGGAGTGGGGCCATGATCCCAACCGTTTACAAAAGGTAGGTAAGTATAGTTTTCCTGATTCTTGTAGTTTGTCTGCTGCCAGAAGGCTAACAACATCTGCGCAAACCTGTCTGCATTATCCTCATTACCAGCTAGTCTTATGTTGTCCAGTTCATTGAACAAAACCTCCAGTAACTCATGATCTGCCACCAGACCATCTAATATTTCTTGCTCGTAATTCTCTGTATTTTCAGACGGGCGTATTTCCAGTAGGTCCAAGATCACATCTTCCGAGGATTCTGGTACTGCATTCCAGAAGCTGGGAACAGCAGCTATTTTTTTGATCAGTTCAAGCTTTTGAGGAGCTGTAAAATACTTAGCCTCACAATTAGCAATGGTAGATAATAAAGCTATGTCATCACTGGTATATGCTGTTTTATTTGAAAACTCTTCAGTAAAAATATTCTCAAACACTGACCTGGAACCGTCTACCTGGGGAAACAAATAACGATCCTGGAAGTTATTCAACTTTTGAGAAGAAACTGTATTCCCAGAGAACCTACCCACCTGAACACCTATCTTTACTTTTCCAAAGTCCAGCATATCGGCCCGGTATACATCACCGTCACTTAAACCAAAATCTCTTGCCGGAACCCTTTTTACTTCTGTTGCCCTTGCAAGATTCAATGATCCGTCACCTATCAGCACAATTAGCTCTATGGCTTCAGTACCTTCTGCAACTATCACTCGATACGGAAAAGCTCCTTTCTTAGTAAAGTCTAACTGACTGGCTGAGCCATCCAGGTAAGCAAAACGCATTTGCTGGATGACCTTCCAGGCGTAAGAATCATCATCATAAGCCGCATCCTCGTCGTTCTCAAACAACCCGATTACCCATGCAGGGTTATGGATATCCTGCCACTGGGGCTATAGCAAGTCCAGTCCCAGGTTGCCTGCACCTACTTCATCATAATCCATCAGATTGGTAGTCTCCTTAAATCAGAAGCAGTAAGGAGGAATCACTTCAAAGAACTTCAGCCTATCAGCTACGAGCTAACCTGCCTGGTCAACGACTCTAAACTTATGGTTTTAGCGCAACTTTTTGATAATTAACACAATGAATACAAATCATTTAGGCAATTATTCATTAAATATCTATTTTAGGATCATGAAAAACTTATTCTTCATATTAATATTCTCCATAGCCTTCTCCTGCACACAACAAAAAGTAACGGAAGAAAAAGCAAATACGAAAACTGAAGTGGTAGAAAAAAAAACAATTCCAACTGTCAAAAAAGAAAAACCAGTTTCTAATATCCCAAAACCGAAAAAAGTAAAACCCGCTTTAGATACAATCATTCATACATTGGAGAATGGTAATTCACTTTTAACTTACATCTATGAATATCATGATACCATCCCTGGCATGCCAGTTCGGAGATTTGTTACTATGAATGAAAAGGATTCTATTATAATTAAATCTTTTGACGAAGAGTTTGAATATAAAGGTGCAGATGGTGAGGGTGATTACATTTTATCTTTAATTCCATCTTACACGATAACCGACAATAAAATAATTAATTCTCTTGTAATAGGAAACTATGAATACTATCATCATGATTTTATTAATATCCAGAGAATTTTTGAAAGATATGTAAATAACTTAGATTATAATTCTATTTCTATTGATGTGACAGATATTTCTATCGAAAAAACGAAGCTTAAAAAAACAATACTTCTAGATCTTAAAAAACCAGAACTTTCTACCGACAGTTTAGATTACATATACGAATTAGTCAAAAAAAATGAAGACGACCTTGTATATATTTCTAGAGAACAATTAATAATTAATACATTATTGCATTGTGTCCAAAAACAAAATTGCAAATCAGATTACGTTCGTATAAAAGATATTCCTTTCACTGTTGAGGATGCTCACATAGAGCCGAATGGATATAGTAGCTCTACAACTCTGTTTTTATTGAGTTTCATTTATCATTCATTGAATAATTAAAAAACACAAATTATTTATCTATCTAGTAAATTTCAATTTTGTCTCCTCAATGATGTTAGAAATATCCCTATCTAGCATATTCCTCAATTTGGTAGATACCATAATCCTTCCCTTTGTCGTATTGTTATCAGTTAAATAATAGTATGCTAGTGGTGCACTAGATTGATTCTCTATAATCCTATTGATGATTTGATTTTTATTCTGATGATTTATCTTAGTTCCTAACCAAGTTTTTAATTCATTTATAAAATCTTCATTTAACTTAAATTTAGCTAAAGCATTATCGCTAGTCAGCTCAGAATTAGCTTTTTGAATCTCAGAATCCCATAAGTCTTTCAATCTCTTAGCTTTCTCATCCTTTGTAACATTTTGACCATTTTTAATTAAACCCTCAATTTTCTTTATTTCATCTTCAATTACTTCAATAATATTAAGATCTTCTAAAAGTCTCTCAACTAATTTTTTTGGTAATTCATCAATTAGTTCATTAGCTTTTTCCTTTACATTTAAAGAGAAATAATATTCTCCAGATATTCTCCTCAATTCAAAAGTTGGTGATTCAATATTAAGGCTGTTATCAGAATCTTCATCCCTAATCTCAACAACTATTTTCTTCTTATTCTCTGGATTAAGTTCATCTATTTTGTTGTAAAGCGAGAGTACAAAAGCCTCACTTGCCTGAACTATCGAATTATACCCCATTTTTTTACCATCCATAAATTTTTCTGGATTAAGCTTTATTTGATTCAAGTCTTTACTGTACATAGCCAAAATACATCCCTCAGTAAATGATTGATTAGTACCTCTATGTATTAATACACCAGTTCTATTAGAGTTATTCTGACCATCCTTAATCCTGATTGATCTGTAAACATGTTGTCCTTGACCAGAATTTGCTGTCCGATTCAATTCCGCATTATAAATACCTTTAGGAACTCTTTTGCAGGCAAGCTTTAAACGTCTTTCATCACTGCAAGGAGAGTTTGACTCTTGAAACGTCCCCTTTCCCAACTCTAACGTCACCCCTTCAATATCGGTTCCTTCAACCTTTATCATTCCAGAAGTAATATATCTATTACTCTGTCTTCGAGTCACAACTATCTTTATTTCATCTTTAAGTTTATCCGGATCGATAACATTAAAATTGATAAGACCTCTTAAATTGAGGAATTGTTCAAAAAAGACAGATTCTAATTTGGGAACAGTAAATGACAAGGCTTTTCTGTTACTTACTACATTTCCTTCCCCCGGATTTTTCACACCTCTTTTAGGACTTAATCCGTTATAGAATATATATGTTACTACGTCAGGTTCTACAATTTTTTGAGCATAATGACTTATAATAGAATTTGTGACTGAATAACCGTGCATTGTGATTGTGAAAGATTCTCCAGGAGTAATTAACAGACCGTCATCATCAAAATCTACTGGAACTTTATAGGCTAATAATATTTTCTCTTGATTGTATGGTAACGACTCATTATCATAAACTGGATCATTTTTATGCTTCTCGAGAACTCTCTGAATACCTTGATCATTTGGGTAAAAGTCAATTACACCATTCAAAAAATTAGACATATCTACACTGAAATTTTCATAATAATTCCGTACGAAAACGTCGTCTTGCAAATCTTTATTGCTTATTATGGCTTCCGGTGTTTTACCATTTTTCAAGAGAAGATCTCCATTCCATAAACTTTTGTTATTCTTCTTAATTTGAGTCAAAAATCTTTTTAGTTTCTCACCATCATAATAAATAGCTGCATCCTCATCCAACGCCGCGTCCTCATCACTCTCAAAAAGTCCAATCACCCAAGCAGGGTTGTGTATATCCTGCCACTGGGGATATAGCAAATCAAGTCCAAGGTTACCTGCGCCTACTTCATCATAATCCATCAGATTGGCAGATCTCAGTTGACCAGGGCCTATCAATGCAGGGTCTTTCCAGGTATGCTCCAAATGGAAAATACCGTGTCCCAACTCATGGGCAATTGTTTTGATCAATTTCTCTGTCGATTGACCTTTACTGAAGATATAGGCAAATTGACTTTTTCTTCTCATGATACCCACTCTACCTGATTGCTTCGGTGGATGTGGAATCAGGAATACATAATAGGTGTGTTTATCAATGCCATGCTGCGCTTTCACGGCTTTACGAACAGCATTCATCTCTGCCGTTCTAAAACCTGCATTTGTTTCAGCATTAAACAGCTTATCGTCATTCTTGTCCCAGTCGGGAACATCTACATTGGTTTTAAACTGAATTGGATTGAACTTCACCACGGCCTGGCCAAAGATTTTGTTCAATTCCGCCTCCAAATTACCTAAATTGACTTGTGCACCGTTGATCGGAACAATAGCAAGATCTATGCGCTTTTCATCATAGCTAACGACATTCACCCTACCTATGGCCTCTTCATACAAGCTCTCTCCTTCACCGTCCTGCGCCATCGCATAGATGCACTCTACACTTTCATGACTTCTTCCCTGTACCAGCAGCTGGTCGTAAAAAGCGCCTTCTTCATCGTTGCTTCCGGCGGTTGCAGGTGTATGCGAAACAGTACCAAAATCCTCGGATTTATAGACTACATTCAACCTTTCCTCTCCTTCGGGCTTATAACCCGATCTGATATAAGCTACTCTACCTGTTTCAACAGACCGCCAGGCCGCTTTGTAAGTATCTTCATTGATTTCTGATCTTTCGTAATGGTTGTAGCTCTCATCATCGGGTGGACTATCAAAACCATAGGCATAGGTGCCCGATTGCTCATCTACCAAGAATTTTGCAATGATATTGAACCTGTTTTCCGTTCCTCCGGGGGCTGTCTGAGTACTTCCCGGCCCAGAACCACTAAAGTTTCCTGCATTTGTTACTCCATCCGCAGTAGCTACATAGGTGTCACCGTCTTCATCGACTACTGCGACGGAATCTACATCCGGTTCTCCATCGCCATCAGTATCTACACCCACCTGGCCTACCACCTGTTCAATGCCGTCAGGGTCAACGACCACCACGTTGTTATCATCATCGACATAAATGCTGTCAATATCCAGTCCTACCACAATGACAGTATCAGCACCAGTAGCCTCTTCCACCGCGGAGATGATGTCTACACCTCCATCACCATCATCACCTCCCAGTGAATCGAGATTCATGACCGTTTCAACTGGTTGATGCGTGGTTTCAATCATACCTGAAATCAGCTGATATTCTTTATTGACACCAATATTTCTGAAAACTGCACCAACTCGCATGGCTTTCAAGAATGGAAGCTCAACCAGTCCGGTTCCTGTGAAAGTGCCATCAGGATTCCTAACGGCGGAAGTCACAAAAACCTCGAAACTGGCGGCCGTAATCACCGAACCATAGCCCAGGTAGTTGGCAGGGTCATCACTCAAAGGCACAAAAGGCACTTCTTCATTGCCACAGGCAAATTCTTCTACCGCTGGTGTAGTGACAGTTTGCTCCTCCGAAGGTGCACTTTTAGAGTTACCACATACGCCAAGTACCCGATAACTGTAAGTAGTTTCTGCTTCTACAAAGGAAACTTCCCTTTCTGCCGTCTCAGTTGGAAAACTCCGCCAAGAGTCTTCATCAGCATCCGCTTTTTTCAACTGTACCTCATAGCTATCCTGTTCAATGCCCTGGTTCCACTGAAAGCGGAGCAGCTTATGCGATACTGCGGTTGCCGTAATTCCATCGGGCACCTGGCAGGCATCCCCGTAGGTAAAACTGAATACTTCGGAGAAACCATCGTTTTTAAACAGGTCTTTGCCACTGTCATCGATGGCTTTTACCCGCCACGCATAGTCGGTGCCTCTGAATAGTTGTGGTTCTCCGGGACCATACACCAATGAATTACCAAACAATACATTGCTGTAAATGGGTGAGGTAGTCAATGCAATATCGTTGGGGTTTCTGCCTTTGGGTAGGATTTCAAATAGTTCGAAAATATAGCGAACGTTAAAAGCCGCATTGGGTGAGGCCGTATGTCTTGGTGTCCACTGGAAAAAAATGTTCTGAACATCACCGTTGATATTGACTTTCTTTGTATTGGCCGGTTGATTGAGTATTGGCGGATCATTGAGGATTAACCAGGCACGTGCCTGCCCAGTATTGGAAACTACAATATTTCGGTTAAAGTCCAGCACCTCGACTGTAAAAGTGTAAAGTCCTTCCGGAAGGTTTCCTCCTCTTCTGACCAGCTCTGCCGAACCACCACTGATGTTGAAATTACGGGGATTGAAATAACCTGCCAGATCGCTTCCAAGCAAAGTCATCGGAATATTCCCATCCAAAAATATGGGAGGCGGCTGATAGGTAGACTTGGTTTGCATGAAGATGTCCTGACCTTCTATTGTAATTCTGAGTTTCACCGCATACTGAAGTCTGCCTGCTTCATTTAAGATCAATGTTGCCTGAATCCCGTTCGCAGATAAATCACTATAGCCTGAAAGATTCAACGGATGAGGTGGCAATAACTGTACTGTGGAACGGACTGGAAAGTTTTGAGCTTTTGACTGGACAGGACACAGCAATCCAATTAGCATAATGATGCCGAACAGGACTAAGTTTAACTTATTTTTTTTTGCTGATTGATACATCCAATCTCTGCTTTTTTCTTTCAAACTCAAATTACGCAACACTTCTATATTTTCTAGTTTCATCTGGACAGAATTCGATTAATATGGTTTTTCTGTGGTTCAATGCCTGATCAGTTGGTTTTTTCATAAATCACAAATTCTACTCTTCTGTTTTTTAATCGGTTTTCTTCACTATCATTATCAACCAAAGGTTCCAGATAGGCCCTGCCTAATGTTCTGATTCTTCGAGCTGAAATGCCTTTTGATACCAGATATTCTTTCACTACTTCAGCTCTTTTTTCCGAAACAATTTCATTGACTCTTAAATCTCCCGTATTGTCTGTATGACCAATGATCAATAAGCCCAGGCGTTGATTGCCTCTCATAATATTGACCATCTGGTTGAGATAGTTCTTTGCCTTCAAGTCCAGGTTTGCCTGACCTGTCGCGAAGTTTAAATCCTGGTTAAATTCAAACCGAAGGGAAGTCTGTACTTCCTCATCTCTTTTTTTGACTGCCTCTATATCCAGGCTATCTGCTTGCTTTGAATCCTGACGAACTATTAAATCTTCGTTTTTATCATATAGATTTCTGATCTGTTTCAGGTTATAATTAGTCAGTGTTTTTACCGGAGGCTTACTGCTCTTCGCTGGTTTTCTCAATACGATATGGAATTCCAGTGCATTGTTGAAAGCACTGTTTTCGATTTGACTGGTTGGGAAATTATAGGTAAAACCCGCTACTAAATTTTTCTGAGACAAACTCACGCCTACAGAAATTCCCTGATCCTGCAAATAACGTGCTGATACATCTAAACTCCCGGATGATATGGGGTTGAATGGATTATCATTTTGAAAGTAGTAGGAAAAGGTAGCTCCTGCATTGACACTATTTCTTCCTGTCAATTGCCTGTAAAGGACTGATGGATAGATGGAGAAAGCCTCCTGATCAACAATTCTAATTCCTGCCTGCAAATGAAATTGTTCGTCTAACCGGGATTGCTCATCAATGAAGGAAACCTCCGGCCTGTTGAGGTGGTAAACAGCTCCACCTAATTCAAATACACGCCTTCGTCTGCTGTCAGTTCCGTGCCATAGCAGGCCACTGGAAACACTGTGATAGAACTTACTCTGTTCACTAATTTGCTCCCCATTTCCTGCGGTGGGATCAAAACCAATATTTCTTACCCATTGCGATCCGGTAGTAAATCCGGCTGTCACTAATTGATTTCTGTGCAAGCCATTGACAATACCAAAAGATACTTGTTGGTTTTTAGCGACCTGCAGATTATAAGCCAAAGACAGGTTCACCTCCTGATGCCTGAAACCATTTTTGCTCAACTCCTGATCCTCCAACAAATTGAATCCAATCCCGGCCCACTTCCTCATCTTTTTGTTAACAACAGGATTCAGGAAACTTACCAGGTTTGATCTCAGACCAACGCCATTTCCCAAATCAGTATTGCGATGTGAGAAACTGACCTGACTATATTGTCCGGCACTCACTTCCGCGGGATTGACCATTAAGGGTGTAAACTCATAACGAGAATAGTTGATTTGTGCATTTAGTTGATAGGCAAATACTGTCAACAAGAGCATCAATGTGATATGGCTAATTAACTTTTTCATTTGATTAATCTGATGACACCTTTATTTTTTCCATTAAACTCAACTGAGCTTCCGTTAAAATACTTTCCTTCTATCGTCCAGATATAATTACCATCTGGCAATGTCTGACCGTTTGACTTACCATCCCAACCTGAAAACTGAGCTGTCTGAGGGTCGTCAGTTTCGTAAAGCAGATTTCCACTG
Organism: Bacteroidota bacterium; assembly: GCA_038525605.1. Taxonomy (GTDB): domain Bacteria; phylum Bacteroidota; class Bacteroidia; order Cytophagales; family Cyclobacteriaceae; genus JANSWY01. The sequence goes on along the minus strand of JBCBHL010000198.1, from coordinate 237 downwards.
GTATCGTATATTCGCAAGGCAATTTCCTGAATACCATCTCCATAAATCAGGAATACATCATTAGCGCCATCATCGTTAGGGGTAAACAGTTCGGGAATAAAGATTTGATTTTTCACAAAAATTCTCACCTGACTTTGATCTTTACACCCATTAGCATCTGTAACACTCACCTGATGGCGCTAATGATGTATTCCTGATTTATGGAGATGGTATTCAGGAAATTGCCTTGCGAATATA
>JBCBHL010000197.1:0-13269 GCA_038525605.1 Bacteroidota bacterium | reverse complement strand
AGAATCAACAATAAGAGTGATTCAAATATTAATATCGGAGAGCGATTACGGGTTAAGAATTAAATCGATAGCTTTCAGGAATTTTTCTTGCTTCATTTTCGGAAATTGATAACCTGCTTTCGGAAGTTTAGTAAGTAGATGTATTATTAGATTTAGTAAACTTGCTTTTAGAGCTAGTTATACAAAACACAAATCAATTTCGTTTCGATAAAATTGTGGAAGTTTAGTTCTTCCGGTAAAATCGATATGGAATACAATACCGATCTGAGCGGTCCTATAGTAGTATGTTGATTAATCGTTTTCACCGTTCTCTCATATTATTCATTATCCTATCGATACTGATTAAAACTCCTGTATTTTCTCAGGAGCCTGCACATGCGTATTGGGGGCAAAAAGAACTCTCCGGCGCTGATATTTACGATGTTTTTCAGGATAGTAAAGGGATTTATTGGCTAACGACCAATAGTGGGATTTTTAAATACGACGGAAGAAAATTTCAGGATATTCCAACAATTGACTCTAAGTCAGTTTCATTCTTCAACTTGCTCGAAGGCCCTGACGGCCACATATATTGCAATAACCTAAGTGGTCAGATATATGTCATTCAAAATGATGCTGGAACACTCTATTACCAGATGCCTGATAGCCTGATTTCTTCAAACATGTTAATCAGGACGGACAATGATGGGGATCTCATTTTTCAGTCGAATAAAATTGTTCGCTTAGATTCGGAAAAGCAATTAAGCGTTTTATATCATTCGGGAGGCCTTTCAGATCTGTATAAGAGTAAGAGCGGCACTTTGCTCTATTTTGATTTTATACGTAATAAGTTAGTAAAAATTACGGCAAAGAAAACAACCGTTGAGAACGTTGAAAATAATGTGACTCAAGGTTTACTTCTGATGTTTGAGAAAAACGATTCACTCTATATGTTTGATAAATTAGCAAAGAAGCTTCATTGTATCGTTGGCAATAAACTCAAAAGAATTAAAACAAATCAGGACCTGTCCCGGGTGATGGAATTTAAGTCCTTTGGAGATGAATACTGGTCTATCGATATGAAAAGTGGCGCATGTGCTTTCCGCAGCGATGGGAGCAAATTATACAATGGGAATAAGCTTTTCGAAAATGAGTTTATCTCAGCAGGTTTCTATGACAGAGAAGGGAATATTTTGCTGGGGACTTTCGGTTCGGGTTTGATTTTTATCCCGGCAAGTGCCATTGAAAACTTCTTTAAAACTTCGGCCAATCAGAAAAGCCGAAGAATCAGTCTTGCACCCAATAACAACTTGTTCGTAGGAACGCTATCAGGAGAAGTATATGTCGTGAACGAAAAAGGAGTTGCCGAACAAGTACTCGAATTGTCAAAATCTTCTTTAGAATTTATGCGCTGGTTTCCTTCACAGAATCAGTTGGTGCTTTCCAGCGAGGTGAATAAAAAATTCACTCCAGCTGGGTATGGGCTTGAGGGAATTAGGTATGAGTATGGATATTACTTTGTTGGTGCCGTCAAAGACATTGTAGAGTTCAGAGATAATACATTCCTAGTTGCATCCAGCCGGGGTCCCGTGATCTATGACCCTGATGAGACAAGGCCCGCTTTTATGAAAGACTACACCGAAATAAGGGAACATAAATACAGGATTCCCGGCATCAAAGGGCGGTCACACAAAGTGGGTTATAATAAGATTAACAAAATAATCTACTGTGCCACAACCAATGGTATCAAGTATATCATAGAAAACGGTGATGTAAAAGAAATTACACTTGATGGAAAGAGCTTGCTTGGCAGGTCGTTTATGAGTAAGGGAGACCTCACTTATATTGGTACGCAGTACAGTGGGATTTTGGTGGTCAAGGCCGGTGAGATCATTGATCAATGGACCGATGTCAGTGCGGTGGAGGCCATTCTGCCATTGGGAGAATTTTTGCTTACTTCCACAGATAGTGGCCTTAAAGTAAAAGATAGCGAGGGTAATACAGTGAAGTCTTACGGTCTCTCAGATGGACTGTTTGGCAAAAAAATCAAAGATGTGATTGTACAGGGCGACATCATCTGGGCTGAACATCAGAAAGGCATTCAAAAAATAAAATGGAATGCTGACCTGAATAAATATGAGATTCCCGAACTGTCGATAGCAGAATTAACGGTCAATGAAAAGACTGTGCCACTAAGCAGAAATGAGTTTTCCTACGATGAAACCAGGTTTCAGTATGAGTTACTTTCTAATTCCATGCGAATGAAAGAGGAAATTTATTATCAGTATCAGCTGGAAGGGCTTGATGAGGACTGGCAAACGGTATCTTTTTATGAAAATAAAATCGAATATAAATCACTACCACCCGGAAACTATAATTTCAAAGTTAAAATGTTGTTCCGGGAACAAAACGGACCGGAAGTTACTCACTCATTTACTGTTTTACTCCCATTTTACCAAACATGGTGGTTTTATCTGCTTTCAACTGTTACAGTCATTTTGGTGATCTGGTTTATTTTCAATTACCAATTGAAAAGTCAAAAGGAAAAAGACAAGTATTTGAATGAATTGAATGAGCAAAAGCTCAAAGCTTTGAGGTCACAAATGAATCCTCATTTTATGTTCAATGCGCTCAATTCTATACAAGAGTATATCATGCTCAATGAGCGTAAGCTGGCCGCAAAATATCTTGGCAAATTTGCTGATCTGATGAGAATTTACCTCAATCATAGCAGAACAGATTACATCAGTTTATCTGAAGAAATAGCTGCCATTTATCTCTACCTGGACCTGGAAAAGCTCAGATTTCAGGAGACTTTGTCATATGAGGTAGAGGTATCAGAGGAAGTGGATAGCTTTCTGATATCGATCCCATCGATGCTGCTACAGCCATATATTGAAAATGCGCTTAAACACGGCTTGCTGCACAAAAAAGACAACCGAAAACTCATTATCCGTTTCAGAATGGAAGGGACTGATATTTTGAATTGTGAAGTGCTGGATAATGGGGTAGGTAGAAATAAATCAATGGAAATAAACAGGATGAGAAATCCAGGTCACAGGTCGTTTGCGAGCAGCGCAACAAAAAGAAGACTCGACCTGCTTAATAATAACAGAAAAAGAGATATCACTGAGGAAATAGAGGATTTATACGATGTAGACGGAAACGCAACTGGCACAAGGGTGAACCTGCATATACCGTGGGAAGACCTGTAGCAATTGAAAGACAACATAACCGGGATAGAGAACACAATAACGAAGAAGAAAATGAAGGCATTAATAGTTGATGATGAACAGAGGGCAAGAAACCTTTTAAGAGTCCTGATAGAAGAAAACTGTCCGCAGATTACCGAAACGGATGAGGCAGAAAACCTCCCTGAGGCAGTAAGTCTGATCAATCAAAATAATCCGGATATTGTTTTTCTGGACATAGAGATGCCAGGCTTTTCCGGTTTGCAGATTCTGGAATTTTTCACACCCGATCAAATAAACTTCGAAATTATATTTACGACAGCCTACAGCGAATATGCAGTGAGAGCATTCGAGCTGAATGCCATCGACTATCTGCTGAAACCCCTGAGAGATGAACAGGTAGAGCAAGCAGTAAACAAGGCAATCAGTCAGATTGGAAAATCAAAACTCAGCGAAAGGTTAGAAGAGCTTAAAAAAAGTTTCAACTCTAAAAACATTAGAAAAATAGGCCTTCCTGTGGTTGATGGGGTGCTCTTTGTTGAGTTTGAAGATGTTATTATGTTGGAAGCTGACAGAATGTACACTAAAGTTTTTACTAAAAATGAAGGAGAAATACTGGTGAGTAAACCCATGAAGTTTTTTCTCGACATCCTTTCGGATGTTGACGAGTTTTACAAACCGCACCGCTCCTTCCTGATCAACCTGAAGTACATTAAAAAATATGTCAGCAAAGACGGAGGTTATATCATTATGACTAATGACAAAACAGTAGGAATTTCGAAAGACAAAAAAGAGGAGTTTTTTGATTTGATTCAGAACTATTGATTGCTATCGAATATGATCAGGATAGACTGATGGCGAGCCTTTTACATTTGAAATATCATCTGAGTTTATCGTTTTGAGTAGTATCTGAATTTGTGGTATATCGTGGATTTTACAACCCTTGTAACAAATCAGTTACTTGATCGTCATCAAGGAACAACAACAGATATTTCAAGAAACTCGTCGATGAAAACAACAACAAAAAATAAAATTCAAAGTGCATTGTCTTTTTTCCTGGGCTTAATTTTTACGATGGCCGGGATAGAAAAGCTAACAGGACTACCTGACATTATCGGGCCACACTATCTGATTGAAGAATTAGCAAAACACGATTTGGGACTTTATGGAAGCTTCATAGCCTACGCCCAATTAATTGTAGGTTTTTTATTGCTGACCAACAGATTCCGAACCTTAGGAGCGATGATGTTGCTCCCGATTTTAGGAAATATTCTAGTGATCACTATTTCATTAAACTGGCAAGGAACTCCCTATATAGTTGCCTTCCTGATTCTTTTAAACCTGTTCATCTTATTGCTGGATTACCACAAGCTAAAATTCATATTTAGCGAAACTGATTCTACCGAACTGAACCAATTGAAGGTAACAAGAAAAAACAAGACAAGAGATTTGTATTATCTATTGCCACTGTTGATCATCCTTACCGGCAGCTTGTTTGGTTGGTCGGAAACCGGAAAACTAATTACCAAGATAGGTTTTGGGGTGGCGCTACTTTCGTTACTGGCATTCAATATTGCGGGAAGATTTAGGAAAGTGAAAAAGGCAGGTAATGAAATGTAGTGTTTCAGACGGAATTACATCATATTTCTATTTTTGAAAAATGATAGTACTTATCAATACAAGTTTAAGTGTAATAGGAAGAGTCGATTAAAAACTTCTCATTGATTAAACTTCATCTGTTAATCTAAGTCTTGCGATTGACGGTGTAGTGCGTTATCATTTGAAAATAAATCAACAATTAAGTAAGGAAGGTAATTTTTAGTGATTTACGGAAACTCAAACCCGACTTTCGGAAGTTACGTCTCTTAAAATACAGCGGTATCAGGGACTTTTGATCATTAGTATAATCAAAAGAATCTATGAAAAAACTGTTACTACTGTTTAGTTTTCTATTACTGATGGCACACACCTATGCACAGCAGTGTTCAGAAAATACGAACGTAAATGGAATAGCGGGAACAGGCCACACCCCGGGAAATAATGTTGGTCAGTCTTTTACAGCTTGTCAGACAGGTCTCTTGGCAACTGTTTCGGCAGTTTCCGGAAATGCCCCGACCGGAATCAATGAATTCATCGTTGAGATTCATGCCGGGGAAGGCTTTAACGGTACTTTGTTGGGAAGAAGTGCCTCTATTTTTATCGGAGCAAATCGCACCGTCACGTGGAACCTCAGATCGCTTGGCATCATTGTTCAGGCAGGGCAGAAGTATACAGCTCAGTTTTTAAGAGTCCGGGGAGATGCCCAGCTCAAATACAGCACAGCTGCCAATCCTGCTCTCGACTATTATACAAGGGGAAGAGCGATTGGCATTGGACAGCCTCACAACGATATGTTTTTCTCTGCCCTGATTGAAACACTTTCAGCACCTACTTTAAATCCGGCAGATGATGCGACAGAAGTAGCTAGAAGTACGGATGTGAAAATGAACTTTTCCCGTTCTATGGAAGCGGTAAGTGGGAATATCACGATTGAAAATACTACAGACGCAACTTCCCAGGTGGTAGATGTGACTACCTTAACGATTGACGGTGGCGAGGTACAAATGCCAATAGCCACTCCACTTTTGGCCGGGAAGGATTACAACATCATCATACCCTCAGGAACATTAAAAGCTAATAACGGAATACCATTTCCGGGAATCTCTACCGGAGAGTGGAATTTTAGTACATCCACTAAACCATTTGCTACGATCGCCACCACATCCAGCGATTTGACAAATGATGCAATTATACCTTTTACAATAGATTTTTCAGATGTTGTTACAGGATTTGCCTTATCAGATTTGGTGATTACCAATGGTGTTGCATCAAATATCGGCGGAAGCGGATCTTCATATACTTTTGATGTGACTCCCTCTGCTGATGGTGATTTGATTGTATCCTTACCTCCAAGTGTCGTTGAGGCCGGTCCATCAAATGGAAATGATTCTACGGGATATCAATTAATGTATGACGGAACTGCACCAGGCGTAGCGTTGAATACGGATGTCTCGGGCACAATTGGAACCAGCATTTTTGATATCGAGGTTGTTTTCACTGAGCCTGTGACAGGCTTTTCTAATGATGACCTTCAGATTACCAATGCAGAAATCCTATCTTCATCAGGCATAAAAGATTCACTTTTTACAATCGAATTGAGGGCTTTGGCGCAAGGTCAGGTAACAGTAAATCTGGGATCTGCTATTGCAAGTGACTTGGCTGGTAATGATAATACTGCCGCGCCATCAATGATCGATGTGACCTATGAAGTAAACCTCGGTATCGATTTACTATCTCATTATCCATTCGATGGAAATGCAATGGATACGGTATCTACAGGTTTCGACGGAACTGTAACCGGAGCGACGCTGGTTACAGGTTTTGATGGGACCGCAAACAGTGCATACAGTTTTGACGGCAATGATCAGATTACCTTTGGCGATACACCAATAGGATCAGGGTCTTATTCGATGGCATTTTGGCTGAAAATACCGGAAAACCTTCCGCAAAACAGGACATATACCATTTTGAGTAAAAGAGCTGCCTGTTCGGAGGGACGTTTGTTTGAACTCAATCTCAACCGGACCAATGCCGATGGTAATCGCATCACATTGGAGCAAAGAGATAATGGAGGCGTTTCCAGTCCTGTTGCTTCACTACCAGTTGAAAATGAATGGGTACACATTGCCTATGTGAAAGACAATTCTGCTAAAAGCAGTGCGCTGTATATCAACGGTAAGTTTATCAACTCTTCGGCCTGGACATCATACAATGCAGAAAACAATGCTTCATTAAAAATAGGAATATCTCCATGTAACGGAAATGGCAGGTTCCAGTTCAATGGTGCGATGGACAATTTTTATGTATATGGCCGGGCTATCACTCCGGTAGAGGTTGATCTTCTGGTTCCATTCGATATCAGTGAGGAATCCGTAGTTGCGGGAGAAGATATTGCTCCCGGGCAGTCGATAGAATTGACGTTTAATAAAGATATTATTCAAAGTTCAGCGAACACCACCAATGTTACCGCTTCGGGTTCGACAAGTGGCGCAGTTGCTGTGAGTGTTTCATCAACGCAGAATGGCTTGATAATTACCCCCGTTTCTGGCTGGCCTACAGACGAGGATGTAACGATCTCTCTGGCCAATATTCTTGCAGCTAATGGCATGACACTGAGCTCTGACATTACCTATTCTGTTGTTTCTGATGAAGATGCGGGAATGATTTTGCATTATCCTATCAGCGGAAATGCGAATGAAGTCATCGGTGAGATCGCAGGTCAGAACGGTACGGTCTCAGGAGCACTTTTTGTAGATGGGGTAGATGGAACGCCATTTGGTGCATTGAGCTTCGACGGAGCTAACGATGTGGTAACATTGGGCGATGCGCCACTGTCAACTGAGTCATTTTCTATTGCATTCTGGGTGAAGGTGCCCGCAGATGGTAGTACAACCAATAATACAATTATCCTCTCCAAGAGGGAAGCCTGTTCCGAAGGTAGAATGGTGAACCTGTTCTACCAGAGGTCCGGAGATAAAGCGAAGTTTACTGGTAGCGCCAGAAGTAATGGAGGTGCTGGTTCTGTTTCCACCGGATTTGATTTTCCCGTAGAGGAATGGGTTCATGTTCTTTTTGTTAAAGATAATGGACCAAAGAAATACCGATTGATTATCAATGGGGTGCTTGAATCCGAGGCTGACTGGGCTTTGGGAACCGTTAATATTGAGAATACGGCTCCAATCAGGCTGGGGACTTCACCCTGTGTGGGAGCGGATGGCACGCAGCGCTTCAGAGGTGAACTGGATGATCTGAGAATCTACGATCGCGTAGTGAATCCCAGAGTACTTACTATTACACCTTCAAATGGTACAACCGATGTTTCAGTAGACACTGACATTGCTATCAATTTTGATAGAGCTGTTGATACCAATAGCCTTGAAGCATCTACAGTCAATATCAGTGATGCAGACGGTACACCCTATGGTTACTCGACAGTATTTTCAAATGGTGATAGCGTTCTCACCATCACGCCTGACAGCTCATTTCCGAAAGGGAAAACCTACACTGTAAAAGTTGATACGCTGGGAGCAGTGATTGGATCCGACTTTAGACCTTTTGGTACGACATTCAGTGTGGAAAAAACGAGAATGCTGGCATTCTCTCCTGCTAACGAGACTGTAAAAGTGGATTCGATTGCAAAGATCAGCTTCAAGTTCGATGGCAATATGGATATGAATTCGCTGGAAGGTGGAATCAAAATAATTGGTAGTCAGCATGGTCCTGTAGAAGGAACATTTGCAATGCCTGCAAATGATTCCGTTGTTTTTACTCCTTCCACACCCTATTTCCCCAATGAGAAAATCACCGTGTACGTAAGGGATTCTCTAAAAGACGCTGGAGGAGAATCAATTGCCAATCCATGGACATTTAAGTTTCATGTGAAGTCGACAGTATTTACCAACCCAACGCTTTCATATGTCAGAAGAACACTGAACACAGGAAACCTTGTGACTAACTCGCCACGTCAAATAATCCCTGCCGATATCGATGGTGATGGTGATCTTGACCTTGTTGGTGGCGATGACGATCCTGGAACACTATTCTATTTCGAAAATATCGGATCAGGAAATTACAGCGAAGGTCGCATCATCGATTTTAACAATGGCTATTTCGATATAAAAGTAACAGACTTTGATTTTGATGGAGATCAGGATATTATCACTGTAGATCGATCAGTTTCACAGGGAGTATATCTCTATGTGAATGATGGATCAGGAAATTTCTCGATCGAAAGACGTATTGTACAACTCAACAATTCAGACTCCAGATCAATTGTAGTGGCCGACCTACAGAAAGGTGGAGATATGGAAGTTGCTGTGGCTTCTTTGCTAAGTAACAGATTCCACTCGTTCGATAGCGATGGCAATCAACTTTTTGCAGCTGCTAATTCAGGTAAGATCATATTTATTACCGATGCTGATTGGAATAATGACGGAAATCTGGACATCATTTCAGGGCATTTTGATCCGGGGCTTGTTGCCAGACAAACAGGAAATGGCGCTGGAGGTTTTAGTGGTTTTGGTCTGCTTTCGGCAGGTCAGGTGCGATCTGTTGTTCCCATCGATATTGATGAGGATGGTGACATGGACATTGCCTACAGCTCTCAAAACGGAAACAAGATTGGAGTACTTCAGAATGACGGAAGTAACAACTTTACAGATATTCAGGTTGGTTCTGTCATTGGCCCGCACAGGCTGGATGTTGGAGATGCTGATGGTGACGGTGATCTGGATATTCTGTATACCACTGCAGGTACAGGTGCGGATATTAATTTCCACTACCTCGAAAATTCAGGATCACTGACACTTTGGACATCAAAAAGGTTGATTCTGAATGATAGCTATAGTGGTACTTTTACACAAACAGCAACATTTGCAGATTTGGACAATGATGGCGATTTAGATGTAGTTGCCACCGATGCAACAGGTGGATTTTATGTTTTTGAAAATATGATCATCGACCTGAATGAGCCCCCATTAGTAACCAATCCAATTGCTGATCAAACCATAGAGGAAGACAATGCGGATGGACTGACGATTGACGTGTCAAATGTCTTTACTGATAACGAGGCGGATGCTTTTACGATTACTGCAAGCGTTGACAATCCTGCAGTTTCAGCAACTATCAATGGAAATGACCTGGAGATTAGTTTGGTTACTGCAAATTTCTTTGGACAGGTAAACATTACCTTAACCGCTGATGATGGCAATGGAACCAACACCGACATGTTTGTTTTAGAGGTGACTTCAGTCAATGACGCGCCTGAGTTTACCCTAAGTGCATCCGATATTACAGTCACTGAAGAATTCACAACAACTGAAACTTTAACAGTTACTCAAAACCAGCCAGCTGGCGAAGATGACCCTACTTATTCAATTGCTCCGACAAGTGTCGATTTTGCCAATGTTAGTATTGATGCAAATAGTGGGGGAATTACTGTCACAAGCCTTGAAAACGGGTTTGGTTCGCAGGAATTTACCGTAACTGCCAATGATGGAGGAAGTGTGAATAGCACAGCTATACAAACTTTTACGCTAACAGTTGCTGGAGTCAATGATGCTCCGGTAGTGGAAAATGCAATTGCTGATGTAACCCTTGAAGAAGATCCGGCGATCAATGGCCGGGTGGTATTAACGAATGTATTTAGTGATGCAGATGGAGATGATCTTACCTATTCCATCAATGTGACGTCTGGTGAAGATATTGCAGACGTCACATTGGATGTAGCCACTATCAATTTAGCACCTGTTGCAAACGCATTTGGAACTGTCGGAGTAGAGGTAACTGCCGAAGATGCTTCTGGCGAATCTGTTACGGATACATTTGATATTGTCATCAACGCAGTGAATGATGCGCCAGCATTTACATTGAGTCAAACAGAAGTAACTGTTGCTAAAAACTTTTCAGGTACTCAAACATTGTCTGTAACTGCTGATGCTGTTCCGTTTGGAGAAGATTCACAGGTAGTCACTTATTCCCTGACACCTGCTTCGGTGACATTCGCGAATGTATCCATTGATTCTTCAACCGGGGAAGTGTCAATTTCCTCCGTAGCAGATCAGTTTGGTTCGCAGAGTTTTACCCTTACTGCTGATGACGGTCAGGATGCAAATAATACTTTTGAGATGACTTTTACTTTAGATGTAGTAGATAAACAGCAACAAACGGTCACATTTACGGGAGTAGAAGATAAGATATTTGGAGATGAAAGTTTTACTATCTCAGGATCAGTGAATAGCAATTTGCCAATAACTTTTACTGTCATTAGTGGAGGACTTAGTGTTAATCAAAATAAAGAAGTGATAGTGCCACCTGCGAATCAGGTCAGCTTAAGCATAACCGCTGCTGGTACTGCTGTGATACAGGCTAGCAATGATGGCGATGATACCTATGCGCCGCTATTGGAGGAAATAACGATCAATATTGCGAAGGCCGATCAATTGATCAGCATCACGCCTCTAGATAAGGTATCGAGAGTCGCAGAACCATTTATGATTGCTGCTACAAATAGTACAGATCTGCCTTTGGAGTATGCGGTTACTTCCGGTCCGGCCTCAATCAGTGGAAATACCATCACTTTAGATGGTACATTGGGCACGGTAATAGTAGAAGTGACTCAGGCAGGAACCGACAATTATAACCCGGCTACAGCAAGTGTGAGTTTTGAAGTAGTTGACCTTGAGAGTCAGACAATCACTTTCAATGAGATTGCAGATACTACTTATGGTGCAGCAGATATCACACTCACTGCAACGAGTTCATCGGAGTTGCCAGTTTCCATTGCTCTCATCAGTGGTCCCGGCAGCTTAAATGGTCAGACGCTTTCTATTACAGGGGCAGGAGAAATTACTTTGGAGGCCACTCAGGCAGGTAATGACGAATATTTAGCAGCAACTGCGGTAAGAAGAACCTTTACAGTAAGTGAAGCGCCGCTGACGATTACCGCAGACGATGCAAGCATTACTTATGGTGATGTGCTGCCAGCATTTACTTATCAAATTACAGGACTGGTAAATGGAGATACCGAGCAGGATTTGAATGCTACGATCTCGATAGTTGCTGATATCGGAGAACAAGAGGTGGCTGATGCCGGGACTTATCCGATCATCATAACTGCTAAGCTGCCAATCGACGCACCGGTTAATTATCAAATCAATTTAGTGAATGCTGAATTGATCATCGAAAAGGCTGATCAACAAATTACGATAGAGGCAATAGAGGATAAACTAGTGGGAGATCCGGATTTTGATGTGATCGCAACAGTTGACAGTGGATTGCCATTAGTATTTTCATTGACAGGACCTGCGACTATCAATGGAAATACCATTTCGCTCGATGGAAATGTAGGAACTATCGAGGTAACAGTGAGTCAGGAAGGCGATATCAACCGGAATCCTGCTAGTGAAACTGTTTCTTTTGAAGTAGTTGTGCCAACATCGACGGGCAAGCTGAGAGCTGATGATGAATTAATAGTTTATCCCAACCCATCTGCTGATGTCATATTTATTAAAGCAGGAGAATTGATAGAAAGTGTACGCATAATTTCTTTGGACGGCCAAATAATCCGGGAGAGTAAGTACTCAGAGACAGGATTGGATATTTCTGAATTAAGTAACGGATTGTATGTGATTCAGCTTGAACTCCGGGAAGGAACGATCTTAAAAAGATTTACGAAAAACTAGTTAACATACTTATTTTACAACAACAGCAATATGGGCTGGTCTTGGGAACTACCAGGATCAGCCTTTTTTTGTTTTCATCTGTTTCTAATCAGAAAGATAGCGTTCCATTCTACAGCTATCAACCAAAAAAAACAAACTGATCAAGGTAATTCCTATTGGTAGTTAAACACTAAAACAGCGATGTTATGAAGTGAAAAGTTTCCTTCATAATGGTCTGCTACTACCAAACGGACAATGTAAGTAAATCCTTTTTAGTTATTGAAGTGATATAAAAACACAAATGAGCCGGTGTAAGCAGGTTTTTTCTCTCCTTTGATCTCTAATTTTGCTCCTAATACCGCCTTAGTGATTCCGCGAAGATTAGCGATTGATTCCAACGTTACATGAAGTTTGATCTCACCGTCAACAGGTACAGGCTGGTTAAACTTCAGGTTTTCGATACCGTAGTTTACCATCATTTTTACATTGGTGATCTCCACGACCTGTTTCCACAAGAAAGGAATAAGAGATACGGTTAAATAACCATGTGCAATCGTTGTACCGAAAGGCCCGTCTTTAGCCCTTTCAGGATCGGTATGAATCCATTGAGGATCAATTGTGGTGTCCCCGAAATTATTGATTCTGTCCTGCGTAATTTTAAAGTAATCAGAAGAACCCAGAACTTTTCCCAAATACTTTTCAAACTCTTCGTGACTACTAATCTTCAATACACTCATAACGATAGAATATTTTGAACTCGCAAGCTAACAGGTTTTTGTGTGAAGCCAAAGAAAAATTGATAGTTAGTAGCTTTCACAATCGATCAACAGCATCCTGAT
>JBCBHL010000196.1:0-13273 GCA_038525605.1 Bacteroidota bacterium | reverse complement strand
TGTAGGTCATGAACACCTCGATCTCCGTTAACTTCTTGATGTAACTTTATAATTTCTCTCAGGGTCTGCTCCCCTTTTTGATATTGTTTCAATCCTACAAAAGCTTTCGACAGTTGAAGTTTGACGGAATTGATTCTGTTGGGTAAAACGATATCCAAAGATTGCAAGACCTTTAAGGCACTATCAAGCTTGATTTTTGCTGTTTTGTATTCTTTTAAAGAATTGAATGTAGCTGAATAGTTTTCAAAATATAACTGCGCATATCTTGTAGCAATGTTAATTTCCTTAGCAATGGTCCAGCATTTGAGAAAGTTGTTTTGCGCCTCTTTATGCCTTTCTTGTCTGGACATAATAATCGCTAAATTATTTAGATTATCTAGTGTTGCCAGATTATTGTCACCAAACAAGCTATGATTAAGCTTGTAGGCTTCTCGAAAATAACTCTCTGCCTTGTCAAATTCCAGTAAACCCAGATGAAACAGCCCCTGATAATTGACTAATCTAGCATAGTTATTCTTACTCAGCGTATCATAACCTTGATCGGTAAATAAGAACCTTGCTTTCTGATAAAGCGAATCGATCTTTTCCTTTTTCCCTGGTGTGTCCCATACATTTAGAAATCGACCATAATGACATAGAAAAACTGCATAGTCAAGACTGCTATCTAACTTAGCTTCACAAAGATCCATGGATTTTTGGTAAAGCGTATCAGCTAGTGCCATATTTCCTTTACCCCATTCTACCCCAGCAAGATTACTATAAAGAGTTGGTTGATAAGCTTCTTTGAGCTCATTTTCTTTTGCATATTTTTCAGACAATTTCATGTAATAATAAGCAGTATCTGAATTTCCAAGGTGCAGATAAGTCTCTGCTAACGCACCATATGTTGCATACAACATATTTCTTCCTTTATTGATCCCCAATGAATCCTCTTTTAAAAAAGAAATACCTTCCTTGTAATATTTTACTGCTTCCTGATAATTGTTATATCCTGCGTAAATTGTTCCGATAAGTTGGCTAAATCTGCCTTTCACCAAGTAATTATTGGAGTTTGGTATAATGCTGTTGCCGTATTCTAACATGTCAAAAATCGTCAGTGTATCACCTTTAGAGTTTCCCGATTTGGCTTGATCAAAAATCTTTAGCAAAAAATTAAAGCTATCTTGAGCCACTCGCTCCTCATATCGAATTTCCTCATTGGCTTTTTGGAGTCTGTCAATGTAAAAATAGGTTAATGAAGAGATCGTTAAAAACGCTACAAATGCCAAAGAAACGACTGCCTTATTTCGTCCAATGAATTTACTGAATACATATCCCGGATGTGATGACCTGCTTTGTATAGGTCTTTGTTTGAGGAAACTTTCAATATCGCCACGAAAATCACTCATAGACGGATAACGGTTCTCAATATCCTCCTGAAGGGCATAAAAAAGAATCAGTTTCAAATCTTTGGGAAGCTTCAATCCTTTTGTTAATTCTTTTAACAACATACCCATTTGGTAGACATCTGTTCGCACATCTAACGCCTTTCGATTGATTTGTTCAGGGCTGGCGAAACCGGGAGTAAAAACAGCTCTTACATTTGTAGCATCTTTCTGTTCAAGGATTTGAGCGATTCCAAAATCAGTTAATTTCACCTCTCCTCTTTCATTAACCAACACATTTGATGGTTTGATATCTGTGTGAATAACCAGGTTTTGATGCGCATATTGAATGGCACTACAAACTTTCAGAAAAAGCCGCAATCTCTGATTTAAGGTGAGTTTCTCATCATTGGCATAGGTACAAAGGTCTTTACCTTGAACAATTTCCATGACAAAGTAAGGGCTTCCTTCAGTTGTAACACCACCATCATAAATCTGTGTAATGTGCTCATGCTTTAGCCTGGCAAGTATATTTCTTTCCTTGTCAAACTTATGAGAAAAATCAAGATCTCTCAACCCGGGTTTAAGTACTTTGATGGCTACTTCATGATCGAAAACACCATCAGATCTTTGGGCTTTATAAACAACGGCCATTCCCCCTCTTCCGAGTTCTTCATTGAGTTGATATTTATCAATCTCTGGTTTTATCACAGTATCATCGACTGACAATTCATCCTTCAGTTTAGTAAAAACACTTTCATCAGAATGTTTTACCAACCCTATCACTTGTGTCAGTAATTCCGGCTGATCTTTAAGTTGTACTTTCAGGTAAGTAATACGACTAGCTTCCGGTAAATCCAGCGCCTTTATAAACCAAGTCTCGAGCTCTTTGAGATTATACATCTTTATTGTGTTGATTATAAGTAAGCATGGCAAATGTTGTTTTTTTTAAAAATTGATGATCTTTATGAAATCTAGCTGAAAGTGGAGTGAAATAAAATTGATTTTGCCAAAAAAACTAAAAAGTACGTAAATCATTACTATTAAACTTTAGCGAGCGATTGAACTCTTTTAAGTTATTAGCCAAAGACAGGTTAAGAATACATTTTCAGAAACTATCTATGGTCAAACCCATTCTGTAAGCATGTAGTCAACTTAAAAATCAATTACAATCCCAATGGTTGGTAGTAGCGTGGATGCGCTAATATCCTGAATTTGTTCCAATTGCATTGGTTCCACAACAGCGCCTTCATCATTTCTTAGCAAACCAAATACAGGTTCTGCTGGCACCTGTTGCGAAAAGAGGTTTTCCAATTCGAGAAAGATATCCAAAGTGAAATTCTTCATATTCCACTTTTTATCAATTCTCAGATCAGTTTGATTGAACGGGTCCAATGAAACTGTACCTAATCGATTGAAATCTCTGACAATCGCAGGATAGTTTTCCAATGTTTCATTTTCATTGACAGGAGCGTAGGGTGTCCTGCCCAAATACCTCACACGGGCACTGATCTCCCAGTTATTACCAAATTTGTATCCACCTGTAAATGTGATTAGGTTCCGGTTATCCCATGCTGATGCAATAAATTGATCTCGGTCAAATCCTGTAAACTCACTTTTAAATAATGTATATGCTAAGATTCCATAAAAATTCTTGGTGAACTTCTTTTGATACAGGAATTCCAGACCATATGTTCTTCCTAGCCCGACACTTGTGACGGGTTCATTTCCTAATACTGAAAAATCCCCACCAAGATTCGCTAATGAAACACTATCAGTTAGAGAAACTGGATAGTCGGCATACTTTTTATAAAATCCTTCGACGCTGATTCTTGTTGATTCGTTTAGGAGATACTCAACGCCTGCTACCAGGTGATCACTTCTACTATACTTTGTAGATTCATTAACAGTATTTCCCAAATTATTCGTAAATCCCAGAATTGTATAGGGCGGAATCTTATAATACCTTCCAATTGATGCATTTGCTGTCCACTTGCCATTCTGAGTGAGTTTGTAAGAACCAGAAAAACGAGGACTAAAAGTCCTGAAGATATTGTTCCCGTTTTCCATAAATGTATTCCCATCAAATCTGATTCCTCCGGACAGACCTAAACGCTCGTTCATCAGTTTTCCTGAAAATTGAGCAAAAGCTCCGTATCTAAAAAAATTGATACCATTGTTGAAACTAAAGCCATTAACTACATCAGTAGTATTATTTGTATAATCTACATTCTGAAGAGATCCTCCCAGTGAAAGCACAGAATTACCGATAAACTTAGAATAATTGTACCTCAATTTGGTCTCTTGTTCTCTGGATACATTGTTTAAGAACAGTCCTGTCTGATCAACATTATTTTCAAATTGCTTAAAGTCATTGCTGAGAATATTTGTACTCAATGCTGTGGTCATGAAACCTGAACCATCCTTAAATCTTCGTTTCCAGCTCAATCCTGAAGTAGTAGACCATTGCTTAATAATTGGCAGTTGATCCAGAGTAGCCTGTTGCTCTTCATCGAATTCATCAGGAACATTGACTGAAAAATCATCAATAGATCCAACACCAGTAAAAATCAGGTCGTTGTACTTATCAATTTTGTGAGAGATTTTATATTGATAATCCCAATAATCAGGCAGGAATGGTAAATCGAGTGCTTTAAATAGTAGCTGTAGGTAGGATCTTCTTGCTGAAATGATGAACGAAGTTTTAGATTGTTCGTTGTCCTTTTTAAATAATGGGCCTTCGAGTGTTAAGGCGCTTTCGCTGCTACTGATTCGTACATTGGTTTTAAAAGTTCTATTATTCCCATTTCGCTGATCAAACTGCAACACGCCAGATAACACATTGTCATATTGCGCTCCAAATGAACTACTGGATAGTGACACGCCTTCAAAAAAGGAAACATTCAGCAAGCCAACAGGGCCACCTGCACTCCCTTGAGTTGAGAAATGGTTGATGTTTGGGATTTCAATCCCATCCAGATAATAGACATTTTCATTGGGCGCTCCGCCTCTTATGATGATATCATTTCTAAAACCACCAACAGAACTAGACACTCCCGGCAAAGATTGAGCGACCTTCGCTATGTCATTATTACCACCAGGATAGGTTGCTATTTCTTCCGGTGACAGCTTCTGAATAGAAAGTGGGGTTTCGTCCAGTTTTTCAAAAGGGTTGGCTACAATAACTACACCTTCCAGCAAACTAACTTCCTCTTCGAGGTTAACATTCACATCTGCACTGCCTCCAGATCTGACAACTATATTATACTTTGATTCGGTTTTATAGCCTATGTATGAAATTTCAAGAGTATAAGTTTTTGGTGGCACATTTTTAATCGTATAAAAACCATTGATGTCGGTCACTGCTCCAAAATCCGTGTCAACTATTCTCACAGTTGCGCCAATGAGCACCTCTTCAGTCTTACTATCTTTCACATAACCGCTCACTTCTGCAAGATTGTTTTGGGCTTGCAATTCACTGCTTATCAAAATAGCCATCAAGAAAATACAACTTTGTAATACTTTTTTCATTATTTTGTACTTATTAGATTTACCAGAATAAAACAGAATTAACTACAATTTTGTTTCAATTATATTATTGATTTGTTTTAAAAATTTCTATGGATCAGATAATCAAACTGTTAGGGTATTGGAAAAAGTTTACTGAACGAGGAATGGGTGAGGAATTAGACAGGTTTGGACTGTGGTTAAATCAGCAATATGCTATTGAAAAAGCAAATAACGAACAAGTGATTCCAGAAGATTTCAATGCATCAACAAACTTTACGATTGGCTATTTACTTGGCAGCATGACAGGGTATGGGGAGATGTGGACCAAACTAACTTTTAGAAATTTGCCGTTACAGAACTTCCATGATTATGGGACACTTAAATTCATCCAATATTCAGAGAAACCTACCAAAAAAGAGGTTGCAAATGACAGCATGCTTGAACAGAGTACTTGCTTTGAGGTGATCAAAAGACTCATTAAAAACAACCTTTTATCAGAAGAAAACGACCCAAATGATAAAAGGGTAAAAAGAGTAAAACTGACTGATTATGGATTTGAAGTTATTGATAAAGCAACGCAACAGGCTGCTTATCTTTCAGATTTATTGGTTGGTGACTTGACCCATCCTGAAAAAGAGTCACTAATTGGTATTTTAAAAAAGCTTAATGATTTCCATGAAGATCTTCACAGAAATGCTAAAAAAGAGGATATCATTCATAATTATAATCTGTAATAAACCATTATTATTCGTAGCTTTTTCAAGCTAGGGGCGCAAAAGGAGAAAACGCGCCAAAAGGAAGTTTAGAAATAGTGTGATACTTGATACTGATTCCAAGTAGAAGTTTTGAAGAATAAGGTCCACAGCATTGAAAACAGAAAAATGATTGGCTCTAGATTTCATAACATAGAAAAAGGCCATCTCACTCCATTGAGATGGCCCCACCAAACAAACTAATTTAGTCTGAATTTCTTCGATATACCGATCTGTTTAACGCAGCATAAACTTAAATTTCTTTAAAGTCTCCCCACTAGTTTCAATTTCCAGGAGGTATAGCCCTTTCTGCAGTGAAGAAACATCGATCGTGTTGATTTCATCTTGTATTTTTCCATCCAATATCACTTTGCCCTCCAGATTATAGATCACGAAGGAGCGCACCAAAGAAGATGCAGGTAAATTAATTTTAATGAAATCATCTGCAGGGTTAGGCCAAAGTTTGAGCTCAGGTTCGTCAGTGGCGCTAAGTACCTCCCTTACTGTAATCATAATATTTCCGGATATTTCAGAGCCATCATTAGCGGTGGCTGAAATAGTCACACTCCCCGGACCAATTGCAGAAACCAATCCGCTATCATCAACCGTAGCGACTGTTTGATCACTGGAAGACCAAGTCAACGAACCGTCAGTAGGATTTTCTGGTGTAATAACCGCAATAAGTGTCTGTGTAGTACCATTATCCATTTCTTCATCTCCGCTGATTGTTATACTTGTAATTAGTATCGGGCTTATTTGGATTGAGATGGTTCCGCTTTGTCCCGAATCATCATTAGCTGTTGCCGTAATGGTGACCATTCCTGCACTAACAGCCGAAACTTGACCGGTTTCATCCACCGTTGCTATGTTATCATCACTGGAAGACCAGGTTATTGAATTATCCGTAGCATTTTCAGGCAAAATAGTTGCTGTAAGTGTTTGTGAAGTCCCAATTATCATTTCATCGTCTCCCATAACGGTAATATCACTTACTAATACAGGGTTGATTTCGATTGAGATCGTGCCCGTTTCTCCTGAACCATCTGTGGCCATTGCTGTGATGGTGACGGTTCCCGCTCTGATCGCGGTTACCAGTCCATTCTCGCTTACAGTTGCCACTGCATCATCACTGGAAGACCAGGTTACTGTTTGGTTAAAAGTCTCAACAGGTACAATAGTGGCTTCTAAGGTCTGAGTGGTTCCGACGAGCATGCTACTTTCTCCCGATACTTGCACTTCGGTAGCCAGTGTGGTCGGAATGGCATATCCAAACAATTCGTTTCCTGTCATACCATTATCTCCTTCAAATAGTAATTGATCGCCTAGTAGCACCATATCATCAACATCTTTGATGGTGTTGTCAAGCTGTTCGACAGCTGTGCCGTCTGTTCTCCAAAGGTGACCATCAGTATCTTCGGCATCCTCTCCCCGGTAGTATAGAAAGCCACCTGCAGGAACATAGTCAGAAGGATCATGGTTTGTATTCGTACCGGATATATTACTCAGGTTTGTAACTGCATCTTGTACAGGATCGTACTTCCATAGTTGATCGCCTGTACCATCATCTCCCTCAAAAAATAGTAAGTCATTCCACGCATAGACATTATTCACGCCACCAATTGACGCTGTAGCAACTGCCGATATTTCAATAGTTCCTGCCTCAGTTCCATCGGTTTTCCATAAACCACTGAGTGCTTCGAAGTAAACCTCCGAACCCAGAATTGTAAAATTACTGATACCAGCATCACTGTCATCACCTGTAATATCTTTGATCAGGGTAAACCTATCCGTCGAGGGATCATATTCGTACAACTCACGTCCTACTGTTGCTTCGTCCGTAGAATAGTCCATATAGCAAAGCAATTTATCTCCAAATGGGATGAATACCGCTCCAACAAGTGCCTCTACACCTGATCCTGCATCAGCAACATTTTCCTGGGTGGTACCATCGAATTGATACAGTCCATTACCATCTGTCGTGTTTACGTAATAAATAAGTCCGCCGAATTCTACCGGATTAAATACAAAGTCTCCACCGGTCGCTGAAGTACCTGCGGCCGTCCCGTCACTGCTGAACAGCACATTTCCAGACCCTGCATTGGCGGAAAAGTACATGATGCCATTGTATTCAAAAAAGAAAGACGGTGAAGAGCTGGCATCTCCTGTCCTTAGGTCGGCCACTAAAGAAGTACCAGCTTCTGTGCCGTCAGTGACCCATAGCTCTTTGCCCAGATCCTGGCCTTCAGTATTTGAACCATTGGAGTCGTCAGCACCAAAATAAACCTTGCCTTTATAGACAAAAAGATTTGCTGGTGAGGAACTGGAAGTTCCTGAGTCATTGATCTCTTTTACTGCATTGACCTGAGCGTGAGTAAGACTGCAGGTTAATACAGCAATTAATAAAAGTATATAATATCTCATATTATCTGATTTAATAGTTTTAATGCAATGTTTTTGGTATTACCACTCTTCTTGGAGAAGTGCTCAATGTTTGAATAAAAGCCATCAATGCTTCCTTTTCTTCTTTGTCCAGCATCAATTTTTTCAAAATGGGGGATGTTTGCGGCAACAGTGAATCACGGGGAGTATTGAGGTATCTTTTTTGAATGGGAGCCGGATTACCCAGGTTATAATATTCGATAACATCTAACATTGTTGGGAAATGTCCATGATGCATCCACGGACCGGTATTGGCAACCTCTCTAAGGGTTGGTGTTCGGAATTTTCCGATATCTTCCAGATTCCCTGTGACATAATACCTCCCGAAATCTTCATGTTTTGAACCAAAGAGTGTCTGACCGTCATTATGGAATTGGTTATCGCTGAAATAAGGTGTATTATGGCAATTGATGCATCCTGCTTTCGTACGGAAGGTATGCAATCCCAACACTTCCTGATCGGTAAAAGCTGCCGAGTCTCCACTGATGAATCGATCAAACTTGGAAGTAGTGCTTCTGATGGTACGCTCATAAGTAGCAATGGCAAATTGGATATGCCTCAATGTAACTGTCTCTTCTCCAAATGCTTCCTGAAACAACTTGCGATATCCGTTGATAGCGGCGATCTTTTCAACCGCAATGTTTAATGGCTGATTCATTTCCAGGGAATCCATGATGGGAAATCTCACCTGATCTTCGAGGCTATTTGCGCGCCCATCCCACAAGAGGTTTTGAGCGTGACCTACGTTCAAGAGGGTCATCGCATTGCGTTTTCCGGTTTGTCTATTGTGTCCAAAACTCCTTGTAACTTTATCTGTCCAGCTAAGCTCAGGATTGTGGCAGGAGGCACAGGCTATTTGTCCGCTGGAAGAAAGGCGCGGATCAAAAAACAGCCTTTTACCAAGAACAGCCTTTTCTCTGGAGTAAGGGTTATAGTCTGGATGTTCGGCTTTAGGCAATTCACCAATATCCTCGAAGGTGTTCTGATCAATATCCTTACTTAAGGTAGGTGCTGGCCATTCGTCAGAATCGGACAAACTATAAAGTACCCGAAGTTCATCGATTTCATAGACCTCCTGAACCTGACTGATCTGATGAAACGCAGTAAATCCACAAAAGAAGATTGCCATCACGATGATATTTCTATATTTCATAGGTCAACCGGGGTTACACAATTAGAATTGGTCAATGGCAATGGCTCAGGATAATTTATTTGGTTATACATCAGATATTCAGAACTAACCGTTCCACCAAACAACTCCTCATTTTTAGCATTGAATGTCAGCGAAATCTCAAATAAGCCAGGCTCTGTTTCGCGATAGGTACCTTCACCTGAAATTTCAATCGCATAGCTATTCCCATCGGTGGAGCCAATAGCAATTATTTGTTGCTCAACGAGTACTGTGCCGTTTGTGGTGCTAGTGCCATTCTCAGGAAAAAATTCAATGGCTGGGTTGATATTGAAACCCGGAGAATTTTCACTACGGGACGACTCGTTGTTAAACCACCTTTTCAGATTGAAAGAATTCGTTGTGAGATCAGGATTTACGGGAGTATCAAAACCAATTTTGAAGGCATGATGGTAAATATCATCCGAGGGATCATCATTGCCCAAATCATCATACAAAACAGCATTTTCATCCTCCGAATCAACTACAACAGGAAAACTAAAAGCAAAGAAAGTACTCCATTCGCATTGATCCCTTGTACTATTATATAACCAATTCTCGCCATAGGTTCGATGAAATTCATCATCCAGGTTATAGAAATGTGCAGCCGGATTGGTCGATACATCACGTACCGTTTTCACGGGCTTGACAATTTGTAAAAAAGTGATCCCTGCAATCTGATAATCTTCACTTTCTACCAACTGTAAGGTGCTGACAAATGGTAAAAAGTCATTTTGAAGGTCTTCGGAAATGGTTACCTGGTAAGTAATCTTTGTTGGTGTTTGTGAAAGTCGATCAATTGCAAACTCAAAGCCACTGGTAAGGTTGAAAATCTCATCGTCATGGATTTCTTCCGGAAAGTAACCTTGTGGAAGTACTACGTCAAAAGTGATTTTTTCACCGATGGTTCCGTCTATTTCGATTCTGTTGGTAGCAAATCCATACTGCAATGCAGGATCACCAAAACCGACAATCAAGCTACTATTCGAAGCATTATTGTCAGGCATTCCCAGAGATACAATTGGATCACTGACACTTAAAAGTTCGAAAGTAAGCTGTGGTGCCTTTTCCAGGTCCCATCGTTCATTGATAGTTACAAATATGGTATCTACAACTCTGCTTTGATTAAAAGTAATGGTATTTTCCGGGTTAATAGTAACGTCGAGATCACCCTGCCCTTCAACGGCAAATGTTACGGTCACCTCATCATCCAGCATGGGATAACTGAGTGCTACCGGAATTTTTAGTTCCAGCACGTTATCTTTCGTGAAATTTGTGACGGCCTGCGCTCCTGTAATTACAACAGGATATTCGATTGCATCACCGTTTGCATCAGTCGTCAGGAAAAAGCGGACAAACGAAACATCATTAATACCAGCAGTATCATCATCCTGAAAGCAGGAGACAAGTACTAAAGCAAGAAGACAGATCGATGTTTTAATACCCTGCATTCTGAATGATGTTTTGGTTAAGTCCACTACTGGAAAAAGGGATAGGAAGGACAAAGAAGTTGGAAGGATAGGTCAAGTCACATTGAAGGCTGATGCAACCTTCGTCTCTTATTATATCTTTTTGAAACCGCTTCATATCAAAAAACAAATGTCCTTCAAATGCTAATTCCCGTCTTCTTTCCAAAAAGATTTGTTCGATCAGGTCATCGGTGCTAAGGATTGGCGATAATCCTGCCCTCTCTCTGATTGTATTAAGATCATCCAACGCAAGTGGCGCATTTTCCAATCTGGCATTAGCTTCTGCCCGTATGAGATACATTTCAGAAAGTCTGATGAATGTTGTTCCAGCATCGTCCTGAAATTTCTTTGTAAAATAGTACGGAACAAATATTTCTACCTGATTAATGACTGTAGGTAGTTGAACCTCAATAAACATATCTCTTCGGATGTCTTCGGATGAATATGTATTAAGCAAATCTCCTGATGAGACATAGTCTGCATAATCTGAATTAGTCACTCTAAAATGCTCTGAAATTGAACTACTAACAGTCTCACCATCACTATCTCTGGGAGCGGAGAATTCAAGTATCACTTCGTTTATTGGCAGAGAAGTTTGTTCCCATTCTGCGATATAGTTTTCAGAGGAAGTCAATGAGATGCCTGCAGTGCTAATTACAGCATCAGCTAATGAGGCGGCCTGCTCCCAATCATTCATCTGCAAAGCTATACGTGCATAAAGTGCCCTCGCACTGATTGCAGTAAGATAGGCATAAGAGGGTTCTCCAGTCAATGTGGTTTCATCTGTGTAAAAAGAAAGCGCTTTTTCCAGGTCAATTTGAATACGTTCGTACGTTTCTGATAACGTCAGCCTGGCCGGAAAGTCCACTCCGGGTTCCACAAAACTTCTACTGTAAACAATCCCTAGATGTGTGCCTCCAGACGTGGAATTAAAGTTCTGTGCATAGTGGATAGCAACCTGATAGTGGGCTAGTGCTCTAAAGGTTAGCAACTCCGCCTGTAATTGCTGATTTTCCTCAGTTGTGAAAAAGTCAAAAGTGTCCGTTCGATCCAGTATTAGATTCACCTGATTGATCAATTCATACAGGCCCTCGTAGTAATCTTCAAAATCTGAATCCATCTCATTTTCGGAAAAATTATACACATTTGCTACTGCTCCAGGTATAGTCACTAAACCATCATTTGCGTCTGGCGTAAACGTTAAATTACCTCCCATTAGATCTGAATAGACTACAAACCTTTCTGAAAGAAGGCTTTCCGTATCCCTGTAAATCCCTGCAAGAGCCTGCTGAACACCTAAAGCGCTTGAAAGCTGCTCGTCGATCGATACTTCCATTCCAGGCTCCTGGTCCAGAAAACCATCGCAGCTAAATAGCAAAAAGCAAATGACGATATGTAAAGTCTTATTTTTCATCTTTCAAAATGCTGCACTCACCCTTAATGTAAAAGCCCTCATCTCCGGATACTGATTTCTGAGTTCAGCAATTCCATTTCTTCCTTCTGGTGTTTGCTCCCGAAACCAGTAATATAAATTGGAGCCATTTAGACTTACGTCCAGCGAATTGAGAGGAAGCTTGTGTTCTTCCAGTGGAATGTGATATTTGATGGTCACAGATTTTAATTTTAAATGACTATTATCATAAACATACTTGGATGAATTGTTAACAATTGGATTGAAAGTAGTAATCACAGGAAGGATTGCCACATCACCCGGTGACCTCCATGCATCATAAAAAACCTCCACAGGTGGATTTCTAAAAACCAGGTCATTGTAGTTATCGATTAGGGAACGTTGAACAAAAAAATCACCGCCTACCTCGTAGGACATGATGACTTGTAGCGAGATATTTCCGTAGGTCAATGTGTTATTAATACCACCAAAAAGGTCGGGTTGAGTATCTCCAATAGGAGACCAAATAGTCTCGTCAAAATCGTTTCTGATGGTTACCGCATCAAAAACTTCTCCATTTACTTCAAATAGTTCGCGACCAGTCGCTGGATCTATTCCCACAAAATTAATTCCCCATAGCGCCGAAGTGGGTTGACCTACTCTTTGCGCTCGGGCAACACTGGCCGTTGAAAAGGCAGATTCCAATCCGGTTAGCGAGGTTACTTTATTCCTGATGCGAGTAAAATTGACTGATGTTCGCCATTTCCATTTGCTGTTTTTGAACCACTCTGCATTCAAGCTGAGCTCCAATCCTTGATTAAACATACTGGCACCATTGATTCGGGCAGAACTATATCCCGATTCAGCAATGATCTCTCTGCTCACAATCATGTCTTCAATATTATCATGGAAAAAGTCAGTGGTAAGAGAAAAGCGACCTAAAAAATCCACATCTATTCCGATATTGAATTTTTTATTGACTTCCCAGCCTAAATTAGGATTGGGTGGTACATTAGGATTAATATTTGCATATTGACCGCCAGCCTGGTATCCATTTTCTCTGTCTGAAAGATCATAGAGTCCTACGGCGGTATAAGTTCCGATACGTGAGTTTCCTGTCCTGCCATAACTTGCTCTTAATCGCAGGAAATCAATTGACTGAATAGATTTAAAAAATTCTT
>JBCBHL010000195.1:0-13290 GCA_038525605.1 Bacteroidota bacterium | reverse complement strand
TGAAATGGAGATAAGATTAAAAAATCGTCCTTCCACTCCTCTAATTCATTTTATTGATTATGTCATTTTGTATTACGCAGATAGGTTTCTTGACCACAGCATGGCAATGTTTTGGCTTGCACTTTCATAATCAGTTGTTTTAGCTTTTTCATTTCTTTCTTCACAGTACATTTCATCTTCATTGAATAATGATCTGGCCAACTCTCTTCCGGCCATAGTAATCATAGTAGTTTTCTCAAACCTGTCTCTTCTAAAATCATTAAATGCTTCTTTGATTGTATTTGATTTTTCCAGACTGGAAGCAAAACTCCAGGCATCTTCTATTGCCTGGCAAGCGCCTTGTCCGGAGGTAGGTAAAGATGCGTGAGCGGAATCTCCAAGTAGGCATACGTTGTTTTTATGCCAGTTCAGCAAGGGATCATGATCAAAGACCTCTATATTTGATGTTTTCATTTTTTGTAAGTTCTATAACTTCATTAATTTTTGAGGACCAGGAACCGAACAATCTCTTAAGTGCTTTCTTGCTGTTTCCCATTTTAAGAGAAGAGTTTAGCGGAAAGGATTTTCCTCCTGCCCAATATCCCTTATTTTCATTGATTGGAACGATACCAAACCGTTCACCATTACCCCAAAAATCTAAAACTTTGTTTTCGGAGAAAATAGATTGTTCATTTTCTATCATTCCGACCCAATTGACAAAATTTTGATAAACAGGCATATTGTTTCCCGTGACATATTTGTATGCTATTGAATTCATTCTTCCGTCAGCGCCAATGATAATTTTCGCATTTACTGAAGTATCATTTTCAAAACTTACGGAATTTGCATTATCCTGATATGAAATATCTTTGGCAGAAAACTTATAGAAAATAGAAATGTCTAATTCGGAAATCCTTTCCAATAGAATCTTTTGCAGGTCTGCCCTACTTACTGAATAGCTATTAAAACCAATCGATTTATTGATACTTTCTACGTTAATAGCTCCCAAAAATTCTTCATTTTTAGTCCACCATTGCATATAATCATGTCTTTGGGGTGTTTTTGTAATTTCCCGAGTGTCTTCCAATGGAGTCTAAACTGTGAGATGAGACTAAATAATTTTCAAAAAGCTTAATCAACAAGGCAACCTTTTGTAAATTTAGTTATCTATTTAATTAAAGGATTTAAATTCAGGACTGAATCTCAAATTCAATAACTTATGAAATACCTCAGGCTCAAAAACTTATTAATCGCAGTGCTGGCGATTTTGACAGCACATTTCACCTTTGCTCAAAATGACGCTTCCGATTATCATCTGGATGAAACCTATCCCATGAGAAAGAACGGAAAGCTTTGGATGAACCCGGAAGATGCAAAAGTTACGGTTATCGGCAGCAACCGATCCGACGTACACATCAAAGTTGATCGCATCGAAGAAGTAAAAGGATTTTCGAATCGCAACAGAAAATTCAGCATTGATGTGGAATCAAGAGACGGTGATATATTCTTCAAAGAAAGGGAAAGAAATAATAGCTATGTTGTAGGATCCGTCAGGCTGGATTACACGGTCCTTGTAGAACTTCCTCAAGGTGCCTCTCTTACTGTAAGAAGCGACGACAGTGACTATACAGTAACGAATGTCAACGGTGAAATTGACATGAGCATGGATGACGGAGACGCTACCTTAAAAAGCTGTAATGGTTCAAAATTTTCATTCGATTTTGATGATGGCGACCTGACGATGGATAGCGGTACAGGTGAAATATACGCCAGGTTAGACGATGGAAACGCTTATATTAGAAATGGCTCATACACAGATGTAGAACTAAAAGTTGATGATGGCAGCATTGTTTTGGAAACTGATTTATCTGATGATGGCACCTACAGAATCATGGGCGATGATGCCCGCATTGAACTGAATGTCCTTTCCGGTGGAGGAGAAATTGTGGTGGATGGAGACGATACGAGTGTAAGAGCATCGGGAGAATTTAGGGAAAGAGAATCTTCCGAAGACAGGAGTGTTTACAGCCTGGCAGGAGGAAAAGCAAAAGTAAGAATCCGAACTGATGACGGCAGGGTTAGAATTAGTAACAACTCTAACAAAATGTAAATAGTAAAATATCAGAAATTAATACTGATTAAAATGGTTAACTTGTTAATTAATACGGGTTAACCATTTTTTATTTTAACTTTTATGAAAAGGCTTGTTGTACCGATGTAAAAACGAATCGTCTTCCTCATCTTTTTGCTTATAAGGAATTGAAGTCCAGGTAAAATTACTTTGCGTCATGCAAAAATCTTTACATTCTTCTTTGTCCTCAAAAGCTATCATATCCCACTGGTCGTGATTGTGATAAGCAATGTAAATTTCAGGATAGTCCATAGTGTGCTGTACGGGTTTATGATTTAAAGTTTTGATGTCGATCGATGTTCAAATTTACAGGATTTCCCATAGATTCAACAAACTGAATTCATCAATTTGGATTGACATCATTGATAGTAATAAATAACTACACCTTTCTTTATTATTAACGGGAATCATAGCATTTGAAAATACTGATTCAGAAAAAACCATTAATTTCAATAGAAGTCAACTCATAAACGGCTTAAAACACCAGTAAGGCACATTTTTTGCTAGTAGATTAGGCATTATCTAACAAAATCGACATCCTTATGAAATTCGACACGCTATCCCCCAAAAAAGTCCATTTGACAATGGCTTTTACCATACTTTTTACATTGTTCTCTTTGCAATCATCTGCCACCCATCTTAAATCTGCTGAAATCACTTATAAAAGGGTATCAGCGAGTACACTTACCTATCGGTTTACGGTCAGTGCCATTCGCGATGTATCCGGCCAGGTACCTGTTGGTCTTGGAGTATTTGACTTTGGAGATGGCAACATCATAGACAACCCCAGAGAAAAATTTGATTCACGAGAAACCAACGAAAGTGGTGATCTAATAGTGAGTAGCTTCTTAATCACCAACTTTGGCAATTATGAACTTGTCACATTTGAAATGGTTTACACCTACAGTTCTGCTGTTCCGCGAATAACAGTTAGCTATCAGGAAGAAAACAGGAATGAAGGCATCCTTAATTTAGGTAATTCGGTCAATACTTCTTTCTATGTAGAATCCGAGCTAACGTCCGATCCTATTTTTGGCATTAATAATTCTCCTGAACTATTTATCTTACCGTTAGATGAAGGAATAACCGGAGAAGTATTTACTCACAATCCTGGTGCTTTTGATCCTGATGGTGACAGCCTCTCCTACAGTTTAATTGCTCCACAACAGGAAAAAGGTGTGGAGGTAGCCGGTTACCTGACACCAAACAGCCCTCAGTTTTATGATGATTTTGCGCGCGGTAATACCGACCGGAATGGTGTACCTACTCTTGAAATTGATCCTCAAACCGGAACAATTACCTGGGATGCTCCGGGGCAGGCCGGAGAATATACCATTGCCATACTCATTGAGGAATGGCGAAGAATAGAGGGCGTCAGGTTTAAAATCGGAAGCGTTGTAAGAGACATGCAAATTACTATCAGGGATTCAGGTATCTCAAGGCCTGATCTCGTATCCCCCGTTGACAAATGCCTGATTCCCGGAGATGCGTTCGATGAAACTTTAAATGCTTCTTCAGCATCTGGCGCAGAAGTTACTCTCAGCATATTCGGAAACACTGCGGATATTGATAATCCACCCACAATTGGTGATCCGGTATTTAATAATGGTGAAACCTCTGTTAGCTTTCTTTGGGAAACCAACAGACAGCATATCAGAACCGTCCCCTGGCAATTTATAGCGCGAGCATCGGAATTGAATCAAGATAATAATTTGATTTCCACTTTTCAAAACTGGAAAATTGCTGTAAAAGATGAAGCTCCCACGGGCTTGCAAGCCGATACTTCCTTGACTGCCACCATCGATCTACAGTGGGATGCTTACACCTTGGACGGAAGTGATGAAATCCAGATTTGGAGGCGAGAAAACAGCATTTCTGATTTAGTGGATTCCTGTTTCTTCTCTCCTGACTCTTACGGCTATGAACTGGTACAAACTGTGGATGCTACCGAAACATTTTTCAGAGATGACAACAATGGAAACGGTCTGTTGGCTGGTACCAGTCACTGTTACAGAATTACAGCAACTCATTCAGATCTGCCAGGTGTTTTCAGTTACTTTTCTAAAGAGGCCTGCGATACACTTGGCGGTACACGGCCTGTTATTACCTCTTCCATCTCAGGGCTTACTGAAGCATCGCTTTTGATCTATCCGAACCCTTCAAATGATATCATCACCATCAATTCGGCAAATGTTATCAGGCAGTTGGAAATCGTGAATATTAAAGGAAGTACTGTATCTGAAAGCAAACCCAACCAAACAAAAGTAACGATGAATCTTCAAGGTGTAGAAAGTGGCGTCTACATCATCAGGGCATTTACGGACAGAGGAATGGTTACCCGGAGATTGGTAAAAAATTAATACGAATAAAGAAGAGGCAGAATTCGGTTGACGCACTGAATACTGCCTCTTTAAATTTACCTTTTCGAGTTGTCTCTGATCTTCTTCACACTGTAGACAGCGCCTGCTGCTATCAATAGACCCAGCCCACCATCAATCGGAGTTGCAGGTGGTCCCGGAGGTTGCGCCACTACAGCAAATCCACAGAGTAATATCGTCAAAGTAAATATGATTTTAATTTTCATGTTTTCGGTTTTTTATTCTTTTTAATTGCTCTTATTTTCTATTTCAATCTAAATTTCAGTACCTCATCATTGACTCTGATAACGTACACTTTACCAGTGCTTAAAACGGGTTCAATAACTGCAGTCCCTTCTGAAAAATCAACAGTACTGGCAAATAGTTTTCTACCATTTAAATCAAAAATCGTTACCTGCTCATTAATTCCCGGATAGTGCAGCGTAATAGCTTCCGTATCGCCATAGACTTTGAGGCCGGTCAGCTTATTATCATTTATCGTTGTGATCTGATTATTTCTAAAGCTTATGGTAAATCTATTCTCTGCAAGCCCTTCTTTGAGATTGAGGATCAACTCCTTAGTGTTGGTTAAGTCATATTCAACGCCTGTCAACTGATCAGTTAGCATTACGATTTCACGCTCATCAAAATTCAGCATTTCTTCTACAGTAAACTGGTATTCTCCTTCAGCGCCAACCTGCATGTCCAGTACAACGTCCTGATCAGTACCATAATCAGATGGCAGGGCCAGAATCGCATATTGCTCTTCCTGGTGTCTGCTGTAAAATGACAGCTGATCATTTCCGGCAAACTTTCTGGCATCCATGCTGTAATCATCATTCAAGGTGGCATTTTCATCCAGTGTAATAATCAAATCATTGTATAATTTGCCATTGGAAAGGCTTAATCTCAGTATTTTTCCGGACTGCTCAGCTTGTCTGAAGAAATTACCATTCAGGTTATCGCCTGTAATCTGCATTGATGGCGTAAAACTCACATTTCCATTATCAGTAGCTTCGACAAAGAAACCTTGAAATGAGTTGAAGCTACCATCAAAGTCTGCTGTTGATTTTGAGCCGGGGATACCATTGCCCGGATCGACAGGCCCTCCAACAGCTCCCACACTATTAACAGTAATGTAATCACCACCTCTCAGACCACCTACATTGACGCCAGCGTCATTCCATAAATAAGCTGTTCCCGTGGTATACATAACATTGTCAGGATTACTGAAAAATGCTTGTGCATCAATCGATGCTGCATATGGATTTGCAACCAAATTAAAGCCATCGGAATTAAGTGTAATATCCCTGTTGACTTCCCCAAAGTTCAATGTTCCGCGTCCGGTATTGAAGTCTACTCCATTTCCGGTCAAATCCTCTCGTCCAATAGCCACGAACATTCCCTCGCCAGGGGCAGGTGCGCCAAACTTCCTTACAAACTCCTGCTGATCATTATCGTAAGTAAAAAACAGAGAATTACTTGTATCATAATTACCTCCTGTAATAGGCAGTCCGATAATTTGCCATGCAAAACTTCCCCTTAATTGCTGAAACGCCTGAGAGCGACCTGTCCCCAGCCTGGTGCCCATTAAGGCCAGTGACTGCTCACCTGATATAAAGATCTCTCCATCATTCAGTAAAGAACCATTAACAAGCAGGTAATCTCCTGTTACAGCAAGATCTCCTCCCTCTTCGACAATCAAGTTATTGATGGTAATCTCTCTGTAAATAATAGGGTTATTATCGATGGTTTCTTCATCGGGAATCAAGGCATCTGCAGTAGCAGGCGGAACGACACCGCCTACCCAATTGCCACTTTCATTCCAGTCAATATCAACTGCACCGCTCCAGACAAAAGGATCTCCTACGTATATAAGAATTTCATCGGAAATACATCCTGTCACTACATTGGTGACTTCAATAAAATAGAAACTATTTTCAAGTTCTTCCAATCTGTTTCGAGTTCCTGCAACCGTAGTTCCATTCACAGCTAATGAGGTGATCTCATTTCCGGATTCATCAAACCAATTAAAAGAATAATTAGTCGGATTAACAGCTACTTCTACTCCTCCCTCACTCACAGCAACAATCTCAATAAATCCGTTAGGAGTTCCGGTTGTATTGGTATTTGCTTGTTTCACAATTCCCATCGACTGATTTAATGAGACATCCACTAAATCGGAATCAACTGTAAAAGTCCCTATTACTTGACAACCTGCACCGGGTGAAGTTGCAGCGCTCTTCGTAACCACAACTGTATATTCACCATTACTTAATCCGACAATCGAGGTAGTGCTTATGAGAGCAGCTGTTCCTCTTGTTCCTCCATCGACCGGAAAAATTTGATTAACTAATCCATTTCCTCTATACCATTCTACTGTATAATCTGAGAGATCTGCCGGGCTACCCCCTTCCAGAATGCTAATCTCAAGAAATCCATTCCCAACATTTCCGGAATTGTCACAAAATTGATCCCCCCCCATTACAACTAGTTGTACTTCAATTACCTCAATTGCATCTTCTACTATCAAAGCGATCGTCTCTGAGACACAACTGGTTTCATCATTGGTAACAATTACAGTATATTCTCCAGCGTCCAGATCCTCAATTCTGTTTCCTGTCCCGGTTGAATTGACTGCTGTTGCGGAAATATCTACTCCTGAACCGTCGAACCATTGAAAATTGTAGTTGGTGAAATCTACTGCGATAGATGTACCGTCCTCATTGATAGAGGCAATATCAAGGAAGCCATTTGGATTCACACAGTTTGTGTTAGCCGCAGAATTTAAACCAAGTGCATCGATGGTCAAAACCGGGAATTCATCCTCTACAGTAAACGTAATCACTGTCTCGCATCCTGCATTGGGACTTGCTGAACCTGATTTGGTCACGACAACTGTGTAGAAACCGGAGCTCAATTCACTTAATTCCGTGTTAGTAATATTTGCAAGGGCTGAGCCTCTCTGCATGGCAGGATTGTTAGGGAATATTTCATTTGCAGCAATCACCGCGTCTCCCCTGTACCAGGTAATTGTATAATCGCTCAAATTTGCAGGTGATCCATCTTCGTCTATTTCAATATTTAAAATACCATCTCCCGTATTGAAACTACCATCACAAAGCGTGTTTGGACTTCCTGCAATACTTTGAACTTCAGGATTGGAGAAGGTATCCTCAACCATGATTTCGAAATCTGCACTTACACAACCAGTTACATTATCAGTGATTGTCACGATGTAAGAGCCACTTGAAAGGTTTTTCGCCCGGTTATTATTTCCTGTACCAGCATCAGATAGGTTAGCCGAAGGCAGTGGATTTCTTCCACTATCTGTCCATTCCAGCGAATAATTGCTATTTAAAGCAATAGAAACACCATCTTCTCTTACAGCATCAATTTCTATAAAGCCATTCGGGTCTACACAGTTTTGATTGCCTCCAATGATCAGATCAAGTGTCGGATCTAACGAAATGATGGGTGATTCTGAAGCGACCGTAAAAGTTGCAACTGCAACACATCCTGAGTTGGGTGTCAGATTATCCTTGGTGACCTCCACTGTATATTGTCCCGCACTTAATCCGGTAAGTAAGTTATTGTTGGTTCCTCCAATAGATGCTGACCCGATTGCTGAAGCTAAAGTCGTCACTGTTGTACTTCCCCTATACCAGGTCACGGTGTAATCTGAAAGGTCCGCTGAACCTCCATCTTCAAGGATTTCGATCTCTAACTGACCATCTCCCTGATTTCCTGTATTATCACAGAAAGAATCCGAATATAATTGAGCTATTTGAACTACAGGATTTTCGCTCACATCATTAATTATGAATACGAAAGAGTCTGTGGTACAACCTGATACCGTGTTGGAAGCAATAACGCTATAATTCCCTGCGTCCAGATTCTCGATCCTGTTTTGGTTTCCGGCAGTAACAATCCCGTTGACAGCAAATAATGTAATATCATTTCCACTACTATCAAACCATCTGAAAGTGTAATTAGTAGGACTTACCGCAACAGGTACACCATCCTCTCTGATGGTAGTGATTTCTATAGCCCCATTGGCCAGGTTGCAATTAAGATTATCACTCTTTATGACATCAATATCCTGATCTATTGATAAAATTGGAAATGTGGTATCAATCCTAAAGGTAGCTGTAAGTGAGCAACCTGCATTGGGTGAATAGCTGCTACCTTTGATTACTTCAACAGTGTAATCACCCGCATCTAATCCTGTTAAAACATTGGAATAGGTACCACCAATAGAAGCCGGCAGCAATTCCGGGGCACTCGTACTTGAACCAGCATACCAGTTGATCGTGTAGTCTGAAGCAGTGATCGAAGTTAGTTCTGTTCCGCCTTCACTGATTTCGATCACCATTGATCCTGTACCTCCGGAAGGTACAAAACAAAACGTATTGTTGCTTCTGGCAATGAGCTGAATTTCGGGATGCTCAACGACCTCTTCCACAACTAAGGCAATTCTTTGATCATTTGTACATTGCGTGACGTTGTTAGTGATTAAAACCTCATAAGTACCTGCTTCCAGATTTACGAGTTCATTATCAAAACCTGCTCCATTATCCAGTGCAGAACTGGTAATATCAGTACCGACAGGATCAAACCATTGAAACGTATAATTAGCTACTGATTGTTGTAAATCACCTTCAAAAACACCAGCAATCGAAATACTACCGTTAGGATTGACACAATTCTCATTATTTGTTATTGAGACATCCAAGGAAGGTCTTAAAGACTTTTCTTCGATCAATTCAGGTACAAAGATGGTTGCTACGATGCTACAGGCGTTGTTAGGATCACTTCTATCAATCACCTCGAGTGTATATTGTTGATCTCCATTGATTCCTGAAAGAGTACCTGTATAATTAGCCTCCAAACTTCCGTTTAATGTCCCTGAGACACCATTGATTACACCTGATCCAGATAATGCGGTAGTAGTTGTCGTTCCTACATACCATTGAAAATCGTAATCAGTATCAACAGCTGGATTTTCAATTGCAAACGAGATTTCGCCGTTTCCTTCATTCAAATCAGGATCGCAGCTGCTGTCCAGAGCATTTACATTTAAAACAACTTCTGGTACAACCGTTAGGTTCTGAACGTTAATGCTGAAAGGGCTCGTTGAACAGCCAGTAGAAGAATTAGTTGCCGTAACAAGAAATACTCCGGTCTGGAATGCAGAAAGTGAAAGGCTGTTTCCGGTTTCTCCAGCAATTGGATTAGCTAAACTCTCTTCATACCAGCTAAAGGTGTAATCTGCTGCATTGCCTATGGAAGCATCACCATTGATTGATATATCATCGTCATTGATTGTGATACCCGCATTATTGGGAGAACAATTGGTCTGGTTGGTAACAGATGCTGAAAATATTTCATGCACATCTGGTTCATCCGGGATGGTCACAATCACACTACTGATACAACCAGTAGATACAGTTCCTTTCATTCTTTCAATTTCCACCAGGTATTCCTGCGGATCAAGGGAATTCACGATAAAACTGGCGCTGGCAGTAGTAAAGCTTTCCGTGGTAATTACTACGTCAGTATTGCTGGTGCCATTATACAGCGTGCATTTGAAGCCATCAGGTGAAGGTGGATTTGTATCACCTTGATCTTTTCTAACGGATAGGTTTAAAATACCATTTCCTCCAAAAGTCACAAAATCACAAACTGTGTTGGCAATTGTCTGTGTAAATTCGATGATAGGCTCAAAGTTTCTTTTTTCTACTTCGTGCACAGAAGATAATGACCAGCATTGATTTGTGGAAGCCGGATTAAATGACGGGTTGTCAACCTCTCTGGCGATAGCCGTATAAACGCCGGCGGGCAAACCTGAGAATGTTGCATTGTCACCGGCGGACAAAGGAGTGCCTGAAGTAACAAGCGTTCCGTTACCATCGGTCAAATTGCCAGTAACTGGATCAAAAATCATGGGAAAGCTCGTGCCTTCAAAGAGATAAGCCGTAAACCTGTCTGCCGGCACACCACTTCCGGCATAGAGAAATATTTTATATTCCGCAATATCATCAACATCTCCTACCACAAAACCTGCATTGGTGGGATCATCTTCCATACCGATAGATATCACACCCGTATCCGGACATTCTTCAATATGTGCTACTGTTACACCACTAGTTTGCTGAATATCAACATAGGATAAATCGAAGACCTCCTGAGTTCGGCATCCGGTCGTTAAGTTTTCTGCCACAAGTGTATATAATCCCGGAACTATACCCGACAAAGTAGCAGGACCAGCTCCACTAACCGTATTAGGAGCATTAACCGTGACCAGCGTTGTTCCATCTGAAAGAAAATCTCCTGACGTTAAGGCGATACCTAAAAAGGCGTCATCGGCATAGTTTTCAGAACCTTCATACCAATGGAATGAAAAGTCGTTTCCGGTTGGATTATCAACCAGGGTAATCGTACCTGTGATCTCTCCGTCTGTTCCATTACAATCATTCGGTATGACGTCAAAAGAGGTAGAAATCACTGGTGCTGATACACTAAAGTTATCCGTTAGCTGTACCGTAAATGGCAAACTCTGACAGCCCGAGGAGCTTTCAGTAGCTATTACTGTATAAAACCCTGATGTTACACCACTCAGCGTTTCTGATGTTTCAGAATTGATTATGTTGGCAGGCTCGATCGTTTGTCCCCGATACCATTCGTAGGTAAGATTTTGTGAAAACCCAGCGGGACTTGATTCACTAAACAAAGGCCTGAACAATTGCATCGTTACGCTTGCGTTTGCAGGTGTACAAATCGTTTGCGGAGTAGTCGAACCAGCCGTAGTGATCAAAACGATCGGTACAATTCTTTCTACCGACTCAGTCAAAGTCAAATAACAACCCGTTGCTTCATTGATTATTTTCACTGTGTAATCGCCGGTGCTCACACCACTGAGTGTTGAATTGGTTCCTAAAATTGTACCTGTAGCTGAGTTACCTCTATACCATTCGTAAGCGTAGAATCCCAGACTAGTCGCATTCGCTGACAGTTGACCGGTAGGATTGGTTACATCACATGAAAAGTCATCCGCATTTTTTACAATCAGGCCGGTAATCGGCGGTTGATCAGCGATCACATTAAATTGTTGTAAGGATGAAGTGCAGCCAGTTTGGGTATCAAGTACCCGTAAGGTGTAAGTACCTTCGGACAGTCCATCAATAATTGCCCCTCCATTGGTAAAACTGATCGACCCATTCGCTCCGATATTCCCGGGCT
This sequence comes from Bacteroidota bacterium, assembly GCA_038525605.1. Classification (GTDB taxonomy): domain Bacteria; phylum Bacteroidota; class Bacteroidia; order Cytophagales; family Cyclobacteriaceae; genus JANSWY01. The sequence continues at coordinate 1,581 of JBCBHL010000195.1, read as the reverse complement.
TTCCGGTCACCGTAAAGATGTTGTCACCGTCGCTAAGGAGTTTAGCGGAATTAACAGATGTGCCTGCGTACCACTCAAAAGCATAATTCCCGCTTCCTCCTGAAACATTAGAAACCGTTACTGCACCATTTGGAAAATCAATGTTGCCCTCACAAGTTGTCAAGTCACTCACTATCAGATCTGCAACAGGAAAGTCAGTCAGGTCGTCTGCTACCGTAATTTCGATCTGACTGGAACACTGCGAAGCAACATCGGTAATTACAACTGTGTAAACGCCTCCAGGTATTTCAGTTAGAATATTTCCTGCTGCATTAACTTCGGCCGAAGTAACAGCACTAGTGGGAATACTTGCTGAAGAGGCAGTGCTTTGACCAGCATACCAATCGAAAGCGTAATCCGACACGCTTCCTGAAGTAGTACTTAGTGAGATGGAGCCATTATAATCCGTTGATACACTAAAATCACATACTGTATTGTCAGTAATAACAGATGTAAATTCAGGGAATGCATGATCATCCCCTACCTCAACTGTGACAGGCAGAGATTCGCAACCAGTTCTAAGATCCAAAACGGTAACAGTATATTTCCCTGCATTCAATCCGGTCAATTCACCATTTGTTATTTCATTCACATTTGAATTTATTGAGACATCGCTTTCACCTTTTTGGGTAAAAATGTCTGCTGTGTTATCAGTAGTCAATCGATAGGAAGGTACTGCTGAGGTTCCATAGAAATACTTTACTGCATAATCAACATTACTTTGATACCCAGTAATTTCTGTTAAATCAATGAATATACCACCGTTGGGATAACCAGTGCCTCCCCTACAAATAGAGACATCAACTGGCAAAACGGCTGAGGCTACATCAAAGAACTCAGGAACGGTTGCTTCATCTGAAATGGTATGTTGCAGTGTTGTCTGGCAATTGGTATTCCGATTGGTTGCTATTACGGTATAGGTACCACCCCTCACGTTAGCTAATACATTGCTGGTAATTCCGGCGATTTGATTAGTCAGCAATATGTCAGCCCCATCAAACCAGGTAAAAGAATAATCTGACAAAACCGAGCCATCTGTAGGCACAACGGTAATCTGTCCGTTGTACGAAGTGGGACCACCAGCAACATTTATGTCACACACTGAATTTGAGAAAGTCTCGTCTGTAAGTGCGGAGATCGCCAGTGGCAAATCCTCCGTGTTTTCGAATAAATTTATAGTCAATGGGACTGATCGACAACCTGTAGTTTCTGATATCGCCACGACCGTGTATACACCTTCATTAAGCCCGGTAATTAGGGAAGAATTAGAACCGTCAACAACTACCGCATCCGGTACAGCTGCCCCTGACTTTTGATCAAAGATTGTAGAACCATCCTCAATCAGGTTTACTGATAACGCAGAATTACCAAAATAATATTCATAGCTGAAGGGGCCACTCCCCGAAATATTAGCTTCGTTAATTTCTATTTGTCCATTGGGATAACCTGCACCGCCTGAACAAATTGTAACGTCTGCGGAAAGGACAGCAAGATCGGATAAAACCGGATCATCAGTATCATTGAAGATTGTCGCAATGAGAA
>JBCBHL010000194.1:0-13485 GCA_038525605.1 Bacteroidota bacterium | reverse complement strand
AACTGTTCCTGTTCTTTCACATACTCGATCAGCTGAAATCCTATAATATCTTAAGTGAATATGGTAATGCTTACAATAAATACTTCGCGACACAAAGTCTTTCTAAAATATATATCAGCTGGAATAAACCTGAGCAGGCTGTCTTCTATGGCAAAAAAGCAATGGAATTAGCCCAAAAAACCAAGTCTGTCAGGATTGTATGGAGTTCGAATGAATACCTGGGCAGGGCTTATGCCAAAGCAGAGAATTATCCGATGGCCTATCAGTTCTTAAATAAGGCTTACAATATGAGGGACACAATATATAATCAGGAACGAGACGAAATCATCAATGAGCTGGAGGTGAGCTATGAGGCAGAAAGAAAAGAAACTGAGAATACGATGCTTCGGCAGGATCAAATGATCCAGCAATTAACGATCGACCGGCAAAGGACTCTTTTGATAATTGCAATTGTTATTACTGTAGTTGCTGCATTTGTGCTTTTGCTGCTCTGGAAGTTATTACAGAAAAGAAACCGTGATGCCAGGAAAATCAAAGAACAAAATGAACTATTAGCTTTTCAGGCAAATAAGCTCAAGCAGACTGATGCCTCAAGGAGTCGATTTTTTGCGAATATTTCACACGATCTCAGGACGCCATTGACACTTATCAATGGTTTTTTTCAGGCTTTAAAAAACGAAGATAATCTACTGACAAACAAGACTGAAAGGGTACAAGAACGAGCATGGCAAAGTATGAGACAAATGACTCAGCTAACTGAGGAAATCAATGACCTCACCTTAATAGATGGAAACAAAATAGATCTGTCATACAGTCGTGTTGCAGTTGATAAACTGGTTTCCATCCAGGTCAAAATGTTGCATACGCAGGCAGAACATAAAAATATCCGGTTAAATTATACTTCTGAAATTGATGATGGTACTTACATCCATGCTGATGGTAAACAATTGGAGAAGATCATTAATAATCTGCTGATCAATGCGTTGAAGTTTACCAATAACGGTGGCGAAATCAGTACCACAGTTTCAGCTGACGATGAATATTTGATGATTAGGGTCAAAGACAATGGCGTTGGAATTAGTCCAGGTGACATCCAATATGTTTTTGATAGATTCTTTCAGTCATCCAATCAGGCGCATAGCAATAGGGAAGGGTTAGGTATCGGTCTGTCTATGGTGAAAGAGCTAACGGAACTTCATGGGGGACATGTGCGCGTTGAAAGTGATCCGGGTGAAGGATCGGAATTTATGGTTAGTTTACCTTATAATTATGATAAGCAGATTACCCAACCCGGTGAATACTATTTGCTAACAGAAACACCATCTGTAGACCAGAAATCGGAAAGCATACAAATGTCTGTGGCTAATGGTGCTGATCAGCCCTATATATTAATAGTTGAAGACCATGAGGAAATTCTAAACTATGTGATGTCTGAAATTGCTCCGGGATATCATCTATTAACGGCAGGAGATGGTCAGCAGGCAATTGATATTTTATCGAAAAGGAAGGTAGACCTAATTCTGACCGACCTGATGATGCCAGTGGTAGATGGATTTCAGCTGATCGAGTATGTGAAAGAACAGGAACAGTTGAAAAACATACCGATTTTGGTGCTTTCGGCAAAATCAACCAATTCAGATAAGGATAGAATTCTTCAACTTGGTGTAAATGACTTTGTTGCCAAACCATTTGATCATCAGGAGCTAAATCTTAGAATTGAAAACCTGCTGAAAAACGTGGGAAGAGCAGATACTTACACTTCTCTGGCTAAGGAAAAAGGGCATTTATCTGATATTGAAATGAATTTGATTGGTAAACTGGATGCGTTGATTTTCAAACATATTGATAATCCTGATCTTGGTGTGCAAATGATCGCAGATCTGCTCAATACCAGTGAAAGAAATGCTGGACGGATAGTGAAAGGACTAACCAATGAACCACCAAAATCTTATATAAGAAAACTCAGGATTGACTATGCGGAGAATCTGCTGAAAACGCAAAAGGTGAAAAGTATCAAAGAAGCATGCAAAGCTGTTGGACTGAGTAATTCCAATTCATTTGCTATCCAATTTGAAAAACAGAAAGGGTATCCGCCAAAGGATTTAATTAGTAAATGACCCTATTCTGTTCTTCTGCATTAAGCACACACTAACTACACTATAAATTGGGAATAGTTGCCTTGATACCTTGAGTTTAGTGCCTGACCCACAGCCATTTTGATTCATTGAGTTTTTCGGAAAGTACTTTGATCAGGTAAAGTCCCTGTGGCAGGTTTACCGTGTGAAACTGGAATGAGTGACTGCCGGGAAGTACTCTGCGTTTTGTTGTTGTCATCTTTTTGCCTTCTACTGACAATAAGTCTATTTGAATGTTTTGAATATTATTGACGAAGATTTCGATTTTTGTGAAGCGATTTGCAGGATTTGGATACACACGTTTGATGTGATAGTTTTTATTTAGATGATCATGTGTGGTCAGTACAGTACCGGATAAAATATTCAGCGGAGCAAAATTACCGCCTCTTGGATCAGGACCAGCAATGAAATCTCTGAAAAAAACTTCATTGGCCAGTCTATCCCTTGAAACACCCATCCATTCATGGAGAATATTGGCATATACCTGCCGGTAATCCAGTTGATAATCGATGTTGTTTTGGCTAAGATCCGGTGTGTTGCCATATATTCCCGGATTGATGCCTGTTCCAAAAAGCATCACAGAACCACCTCTTCCATGTGCAGTACCATGACTGCCGTTTTCTTTGATTCTTCTTCCAAATTCTGATATACTAACCGTCATGACCCTTTCTTCAAGACCTCTCATAGCGAGATCTCTTTGAAAGGCCTTCATAGCAGATGAAACATGATATAGAAGTGCAGCATGGGTTCCCATAGTTGGATCTCCATCTAATACCTGGTTGGCATGCGTATCAAAACCACCAATGGTGACTCTGAATACTTTGGTCTGAATGCCACCTGCAAGCAGACGAGCAATTAGCTTTAGCTGGGCACTGAGCGGATTCTCTTTCCTTCTTGGCGTTTCAAATGGATATTCTGTGGGATATTCCACTGTTGTTTCAGTGCTGTTGTCATAGACTTCAGTAATTCTTTGAAAGTAGAGCTCAGTCTGGTTTTCCACGGCCAGGATCGCGTCCAGTTCATCATTGTAAAAGGTGCCGTCCAGAAATTCGGGGGCCTTGCCACGAATCAGAACATCGTCAGATTCTCCAAATCCATCCAGTGTATTGATGATTTTGGCAATCTCGTCAGGGCTGTCGCCAATCGCGACTGATGTTGGTACCGCACCAGTGTGGAGTAGGAGACCGGAAGTACCGGACCCCATCTCCAGCGCTATTGGATGCGGATTGTCGTCTGAGGGAAAATCATCTGGAAATTGCAAGGGCGCCAGTTCCGAACCTATGAAGCGTCCCAGCCATCCTGAATCCTCATCACCACTCAGGCCATCAATACCCTGAAAAACAATATCTGTTCCCCGAAAATGAGACCCACTCATATTTTCATATCCAACACTTTGGAATATGGCAGCCTTGCCACTGTCATATAAATCTTTGAAATCAGTCATGTCAGGATGTAGTCCTACCTGTGCGTCTATATCGACTGTGCTGTCGAGGGGAATATATGACCTGTTCCCGGATTTGGGAATCGCCAGACTGGGACGATTTGACAGGTACTGATCATAGTCTTTGACTGGGATGAAAGTATTGAGTGCATCGTTCCCGCCTATCAGCTGAAGAATGATGAGTACACGATTATTCGAACTGTTGGCAGCCATCCTGTTCAGCACATTATCAGAACCTAAGATACGGATTGGCAAGCCATTAAGGGCGATAGGTGTAGCAGCAGCAGTACTGAGATTTTTAACGAATTTTCTTCTTTTCATTGCAAGGTCATTTAAAATTGTCGAGATGTTATAGTAGTTGATATTCTGGTGATTGCAGGATAGAGTCAAACAAGTTTTCCAGTTGCCTCGCCACCGTTTCTTCATCAATTCTATTGATGTACCTATTTGTCCAGGCCTGCTCCGGTTCTGCATCAATATCTCCTAAGAATGAATTCAGGAAGGAGCTAAGCCTGGCTATGGTTATAGGGCTGGCTGCATTTTCATCAAAGCTCAGGTTGTCACTCAATGGCAGGAAATATGTTGCCACAGCTATTACCAGTTTGCGGGCGTCACCTGCGATGCTATCAGGAAAATTATCTCTGACCCAGGGCAGTATGATTATATTGCCAGGTCTAAGTCTGTCAGGCCGGGTTTCGGTAGTAATGGCGTCTTTGATGTAATCATACCTGGTAGCAAGCCAATTGGACGATAACCAGGATCTGTTGTAAACCGGAAATTGAAAATAGGCAGGATGTCCTGCAACAGTAGGAGGGCCATGAAAAGTAAGTCCTGATGAAAATGAGGCATTCCGAATGCGATTACTCCATCTTTCAAAATCACTGTCATCGGTGGATGTGTAAGGATTAGGCGCTTCAGTATCCATGATCCGTGCTAATCCGACGAACAGGTCGTGAGGAGATTTGATCAAACTACCTATTTTGGAAGAATCATTTTCATCTTCCCCATCAAAAAAGTGCTTACTGGTCATTAACAATTTCAGGACAGGATATAATTTGAAATCGCTGGCGATAAATGTATCCGTCATTTGTTCAATGATGTCATCGGAGAGATTCTGATCAATCTGATAATGAACAAAAAAACGATAAAGCCTTCTACATAAATGTCTGGCTGTTTCTCTCTGATCAAAGATGATATTGACCAGTTGATCTATTTCATCGAGCATACTTGCCTCAGAGGCTCTTCCGTTGACAAACAGATCCGGATTTGGCACTACCGTAGCATTTCCAAACCGATCGCTGAATTGCTTGAGGGAATTGTCGTGCTCAGCACCCACATCAGGCCCCGATCCTGCAAATGTTCTGATAATAGCTCTTTTAAGGCCTGTTTCAGGATCGAACTGATCCGGTTCATTATTTCTGAATGTCCAGCCAGTCAGTACTTTTGAAGCCGCCTGAACATCTTCTTCCGTATGAGTAAAGTAATCGTTGGGAGGTGTTTCAGGTACAAATCCTTCCAGGCCTCTGCCGATGGTGTATAATTCCAAAAGCTCTCTGCCCAGGTTTTCATTGGGATTGGACTTGAAGTTTATTTGACCGTCCAATTGAATCATGATCGTTTCCGACAGAAGCATCTTTTTGATCATCTCACGCATATTCAGCTTGAGCGTAATAGCCGGATTCTTAGGCGCAGGAATATCAACTTTATCGAATGCATAAATTCTGAAGAGCTGTTGCAATGTCCATCCTGCCAATCCTCTTCCACCCAAAAACTCAGTTGGAAATAGTGTATACAAAAAGTAACAGATTCTTTCTCTGAATATGAACGCTGCTTTTTTATTATCAGGCACACCACCATAACCGGTCATGAGTGCTACTTCGTGGTGCCATTGAAATACGTTGTTTTGATTGGCATCTCTGAATGAGTTGGGGTTCTTAATGTAATTGCCGTTGTTCAGCGCCACATAAGAAACTCTGTTTCTACCTTCTGCAGGTAAGATCGGATCAGGAATGCTTGAATCCATTAGCTTTTCAAAAGCCTGAATAGGGGTGAGAGAAGCAAACTCATTGATCTCGTTTATCTTCCCTCCCCAGCCACATCTTCGCAAAAGATGCGCAGCTCTTTGAACTCCCATAGCCTGAGTAAGTTCGGTTAAAGGCATATTACTTTTATCTTCTTTGTGATGTTGTAAAGCTGAATGGTTTTTCCTTCTTTGGTCGGACAAAAGCGTATCCTGAAACGACATTCTCGAATTGTTTCTCCTGTATTCGCTCGAAATGAAACCGCATTCAATGACTCTGAACATTTTTTGCCGATGGAAGGCACATTAAGTATTAGTGAAACACGGATGTTATTCGTCTTAATTCAGGCAGTGCAGATAGGAATAAAGAGTACGTCGGATCTATTTTTTTTTTTCGACTGATCAAACCTGATTTTTTCACATTGATGGTCTTTCCAGAATTTTGTCGGTCGACTCTGGGGAGATTTTAGTTAATTATCGTACTCAGATTATGTTTTGATAACAGGAGCGACAAGTGTGAAAGTGTTGTAGCATGTTTGTTACCTGATGAACGACTAATAAAAAAGTCGCGTATTACATTTTTTAACATGCATTCCGCGACTTGCATTCCGCGACTTGCATTTCTCAACTTTTGTATTTTATCCAATTCACTTTCTAATGAAGATCAGTGAATAAGCTTGTCAGGAGGTAGGTTCTGTTAGTTCTTCTCCGGGATAAACTCCCATACTGTGAAACCTTCCAGATCATTATTGAATATATATCCTTTTCCGTTGGATGAGAAACTATAATTAGGGAATGTGATGTCCTCATGGTTTTGGAACTCTTCTAATTCATTTGTAGATGGATTAAGCTTTATCCAAACATCGTCGAGTTGTGAAGGTGTATCTGCCAACCCAAGAAATATTTCATCGTTAATAATCATCGGTGCAGCAATAAATTCTCTTTCGTAGGCTTGTAATTCAGTCCATCGGCCAGTATCAGAATTGTACTTCCAGAAAATATTTTCCATGATATTCTTTGTGAATCCAAAATAGCCTTCATTGCCAATGGTGAAATAAAATTGATTTCTTATTGAGATTGAATTATCACGGATTTCATCAGGAAGAAGGTCATGTATCACCCACTCATCCGCCAATTGGTCGTAAGCCCATACCGTATTGTTGTTTCTGTAAAACCCAATTACTCCGAAATCACTAAAACCAAACGAGAAAGCAAATGACTTGTTGGTTTCAGTATCTGGGAAATCTGCTTTTCTTATCCATACATCAATTGAAGGATCATATTCATAAAAGCTTTCTTCGAAAAGCACATATGCTTTATTGCCGATGGTAAAAGAAAGTGGACTTGAACCATAGGTATTTGCAGGGATTGAAAAATTGCTGATCGTATTTTCTGGTTGACTGTGTAAAAGTCCTACACCTGTTGTGGATCTCATTGATGCTGAACGGGAAGGAACAAGGTAAGTCTTATTTTCTATCGTGAACAAAGTGGAGTTCATTGGTAAATCAGCTATTTTGTTGACAGATTCCCATGGAAAGACAACTGAAAGGCTCTCATTGAAAGATGCTGTTTTTAGGGTTGTTTCTATTGATATTTGCAGCATTGTATCTTTCATAACCAGCGGAACTCTGAAAAATATACTGGTTGTAGATGCAGAATCGACAGTCGCAGTGATATTGCCAACTTTCACAACATTACCAGCTACCGACGGGCTGAAAAATTCTCCGGATAATTCAACGATTTGATTGACCGATGCAACCTTCGGCTGGAAATCCAATATCCTCGGATCTTTTCCACCATCGCTTACAAATTTTTCTTCCGGTCCGTATATGAGTCTGTCTGCAGTTCTTACAAAAGGCCTTAGAGTGTAAATTCTCCCGTTTAATAGCCCGGAATTAACCTCCAAAATCAGGTCGTCACCGGAAGGTATATCAGTAGATTCAATAATGTTGGATGTTTCTACAAACGGCGTAGAGAATGCATCCCAGACAAATCCAAAGGATTCGAAAGCCTGATTGCCTCTGCTGGTAACTTTCGCTTTGAACATAACACCTTCTGAGGATGTTTCGATGTTGTCCATGACGATAAGAGGGTAACCTTCAGTAGTGATTTCAGCCTGCTGGCACTGTGAGAATGCAAAAAGGATTGCAAAGAACAGGAGGGTTTTATTGATGGATTGGTTCATGATTAAAAAGAATAATTGACTAAGACTTCAAATTGATTTTGACTGATTCTTCCTTTACTGGAATTTAATGATTTATATCGGACTTCTGCTGAAGCAAGGTTCGACTTGTTAACAGGATATTTTACGCCTGCTCCAACTGTAAATCCGGACAGAGAGTTTTGTATAATATCACTTTGGTCAATTTCAAAGATATTGACCACATTGCCATTGAAAAAGGTTTGTATTGCTGAAACATTCGCAGATAAATTGGTCTGAAATGTAGTGCCAATATTTACAAATGATGCCCATTTTTCATAGGCAAGAGTATATCTCAACAGCAATGGGATGTCGATCGAGGTTAGATTAATGGCAACAATCGTTTCAATACCTACCTCTTTCTGAATTCCGGTTATGCCTGTTTTACTAAGGTTTATTCCCCCCAGAACTGAAAAGGGAGATTGCAACAGAGGCATTTCAGCATATGCGCCAATAAATATGGATTCTCCCTGAGTGAAGCTGTAGCTAAATGGCAGAAATGTAGGGTTTGTGAAATTGGTTAAACGCAATCCTGCCGTAACTCCTTTTCTAAACTGCGGTAAGGGAGTGTTGTCGTAGAAATTATATCTCTTTACAATTTTTTTCAATGACCGACTGCTGAATTTGATTAAATCAACCTGTTTGCCAGACCAATTGAAATCTGAAGTGAGTTCACGGATTTGTCTTTGATAGATCTTATCGGATGAGTTTAGTTTTGTCAATGTGCTATCTTTTTCGAGATAGTAAAAATCTTTTGTTTCAGTTTTATAAGTGTATAAACTGATCGTTCCCTGTTCCAGTCGTCTCAGAAATACTCTAATGGGTTTGCCTTCAAATTCAATTTCTTTCGAGACATAGACGGTTCCGTCCTTGAAACCATAATCCGTTATTTGATTAGGAGTTAATGTGGTGACACCTCTTCTGTCTTTTATTTTGATATATTCCTGCCTGGTGAATACATCACTTTTCATGAAGGTTTTTACAGTAAGATGGGTGGTGTCAGTGGCGTAGTAGTCTACATTTTGTGCATATACTCCAAAGCATAACAGCATACTGCATAGAATGAGCGGAATTTGTTTAGATAGTTTCATATTTAGTTTTGTTTCAGATCTTGATTATGTTGTAAAATTAGGCTGAAATATAGAAATGAGCAAATGTTTAAATGCCTGAAATAGTTCATGATTATCATGTTGATTATTAGAATTACTCCTTTAAAGCACTTACTTATTGTTCGTCAGCAAAATAACAACGATATTTTAGTTAAAGATCAGTAATAGCCTGACAATAGCTTTAAAAGCATTACATATCAAAAAGATATTGAATCAATCAATAGACATTGAAAAGTTCTCTTAATAGCTGATGGGCGAACTTTCAAGCAAATAGTATTGACAACTGCTCAGATAATAACTTTTCTCTCTGATTTAATGAAAACCTCCGGGTTGTGTTAACTGCCTTGAATTCATTAGGAATGCTTCTACCGATTTATTTCCTGATAGATTTCCTTGAGGATTGCTGATTCAGTGACTGCTTCTTCAGCTATGCTGTCTGCATTTTTTTTCTTTGGCCAGATATGAAATCCACCTCTTATCTTGTCAGCAAATGTTCGTAGTATTTGCTGTTGCGCAGCACTGTTAAACCTACTTGTCACATCCCTGATAGCTTCTGCATTTTCCCCAAATGCCGTTTTCGTCAATATCGCCTTTGTATTCGATCGTATGCGTTCTATAAACTTTCGTCATATAAATCTTCATAGGTTCAAGATCATATTTCCCCTTCCAGGTAAAGGGTGCTACATCATCTGTCCCAGAGCCAGACACAATTCCATTCTTGAAATTTAGTTCGATCACCATCTTGTGTTGTTCCGGAGAATTACCGTAGCAATAAAATCCTTCCCATTCACCACTGGGTAGATATTGATGTGTTTCGTTTTGCATGATTGAAAGATTGATCAATCATAAAGGTAGGCAATATGTTTTTTGAATGAAAAATCTGATTGTTAAATAGACATTGTTTAATTGTTTATTAGTGCTTTTCTATATTTTGATTGACAAATCCTCGAATTAAAAAATCCATATAGCATATATATCTTGATAACCTTTAATGTTTCATTAAAAATCTTGGCGATAAAGTAAATTGTAGTGATTGATTTCTTAACTAGCTTTTACACTCAAGAATTGATCATCTGTATGAATTTGACCAATGAATTGTTTTTCTAAAACATAAAAATATAGCCCCCAATTAGTAAATCAGGGGCTTTGATTCATTATTTGATAATGACTCTTTTGTAAAAAGATTGATCTTCGGTACTGATCTTCATTTGATAAATCCCTTTACCATAGGATGATAAATCCAGCCTTTCGGAATCATTTTGTGTTTCAATATCGATGATTCTCTTTCCGTCCATACTAAAAACCTCAATTTGATTTTGTGTCGATCCGTGCCTCAAATCAACTGTAATAGCTCCAGAAGAGGGATTAGGATAAATACCTACTTCTGCCAGATCAGTGCTGATGTCTTGCAATTGATTGACAGGTATGTCGGTTGCGGGGCGTGCTCCGGTACTGGTACTGGCAGTGATGATGAAGGCCGCATCAAAAACAGTGTAAGAGATGTTGTTGTACCAGAAGTTCCCACCTGGATAAACATTGGAGAAGTTGTAACGGATAGAAGCATCCGTCAACTGAAAAGTATATTGTTGTCCATCTGTAATGGCTTGCGGATTAGTGAGCGTAATAGTTTGCCAGCCACTTCCTGCAGTAATTCCAGTCTGTTCATAGATAGGTGTTCCGGAAACGGTGTTTCCCTGAAAGATCCTCAGTGAAGATCCTGAAATGGCATTTACCAGATTGACTGCTATAGAAACCACATCTCCGTCGAAGTTGGGCGTAAAAGATTGTCCCATGTCGTTGAAGTTGAGAAAGCTAAGTGCACCCGTCCCTGCTGTTTGCTCAATGGTTACTAAAGTAGTGGGACTATCAGTAGTCGTACTTGCTGATGCTGAAAAAGGTGAGTCGCCCACACTGTTTTGAGCTTTCACCCTGTAGAAGTATGTTGTGGCACTCGTCAATCCCTGATCCGAAAAGGTCGTTGTATTTTTAGCAAGAGTAGCGATAACCGCATAGTTAGATTCGTTACCAGTTGACCTTTCCACAATAAAAGCGTCTTCATTATTGGCGTTATCATTCCATGATAAATCGATGGAGGTTTGGCCTGTTGCCACGGCATTCAAGTTAGACGGTGCAGTTGGTAGAGTAGGGGTGCCATCAGAAGGTGTTGTCTCACTGACAATAGTCCCCGCTACGGTATTAGATCCGTCCGTTACTGAAACGCGGTAGAAATAAGTCGTCAACTGACTAAGTCCAGTGTCGCTGTAGCTGGATGCGTTTGCTCCCAGATTTGCCACCACCGTAAATGGACCGCTTGCATTGGTTGCCCGTTCTACCTGGTAGCCTGTTTCGGTTGTTTCATTATCTGTCCAGCTTACGTTTATTTGAGAAGATGATGTTGCTGATGCATTAATATTGGTTGGAGGGTTCAAGCTCGGTGCAGTGTTTAAAAGACCAAAGAACTCAGCAGAATAATAGGAAGACCAGAAATTGACATCTGTCGCATATGATCCAGTGCTACCACCTTGTGTAGGTCCGCTACCAGGATCCACAGCAATGGCGTGTCCCATGCCATTGAAGCTGTAGGTAACCACCTTGGTATCGCCGGAACCGTCCCGATATTCACGTTTTCTGACATTGGCAATGCCTAAAAAGCTCGGATCATCCAGTTCAGGAGTTTGATCGATACCATGGACATTGGTCCACTGCTCCATGACTTCTCTTTCATTGACCGTATAAACGATGAAATCCGATCCACCGTGAAAGACAGCAACAGTAGGCCAGGGACCAGTAAAGCTGGATGCATTTCTCACCCTGTTACCTAACTGATTCGGCGAAAGGTTTACATTTCCAAACATGGCCTGAAATGCCTGTGTCGTACCAGTAGCCACATCGTAGGGCAAGCCTGCCATGATTGCTCCCGAGCTAAAAACCTCCGGATAGGCCGCTAACATAACAGTGGTCATGGCACCACCCGCTGAAAACCCGGTCACGAATACCCGGTTATTGTCGACAGAGAAGTTGGCCTTCATATAATCGACCATACTTTTCAGTGAGGCCGGTTCGCCAAAGCCTCTGTTTTGATCAGCATTTTCGAACCAGTTGAAACAATTGGAAGAATTATTGGCAGAAGGCTGGTCAGCGTAGATTACATAAAATTTGAAATCATCTGCCAGGCTATTCCAACCTGATTCATTGGCATAAGTGCTGGCATTTTGGGTGCAACCGTGCATTACCAGGACGACAGGAGCATTGGCAGGCATTCCGGAAGGTTCATAGAGGAACATATTTAGGTTACCGGGGTTTGAGCCAAAGTTATTGACCGGAGTGAGTTGTGCTTTCGCCAGGAAAGTACAGGAGAGTACTAATAGGAAAATTAGTGTTCTTTTCATGTCAGTATTTATTTTAGATTAATAATGTTGTTACAAAACCATTGTAATCTGTACACCTCTCTTCCATTAAGAAATGAAAATGAGATGAATACCCTGAGCGCTAATTGCGCTCAGGAACAATAAATACTTGATGATGAATTGGTATGTGATTAAAGGATGTCGAGAGCGTTGATTGATCCGTGTACCTTCCTATGATTGGGCTTTGGATAAATCGGATCAGCTTTTAAAAAAGCTTGCAAAGCTCTTTGCTTCCTTTCGTCGATTAACTAAATGTAATTGATTTTGTTGGGGATTGCTATTTATTAGTTGGTTTATTTGTTTTGGGATTGGATTAGCAAGGTGATCTGTGATGCTGTAGAGGATTCGCCTTGTTAATTCCTTCAGTGAACGATGGAAAGATTCTCTCCTTCTCAATTGAAACTTAGATAAATCAATATGTAGTAAGGATTATCATATCGAAAGATTTTTTTGACAGAAACATAAATACTCTATTAGTTCATCCTTTATTGAACGATGCGAATGATTGGAGTTTTAATGTAGATGAGAAAATTTTGAGAAAATCTTGATAGAAAAGGACTGCTTCATCCCTACCAATGACGAACATTGAACGTACATTACTATATTTCTACGTCATTGTGAATGCTGTTGATATAACTCCAATTACAAGCACAAAATAATACCAGCATGAAACAATCTTACGTGTAGTCTGAAGCATTAATATAAAATCATGCAGATAACAATATGTAAAACCTTTCTATACGTAAGATTACTTCGCAAATGAAGTATCTCAACTAAAGGACTATCACACGAATTTGCTCGTAATGACGCAAAAGGAACAATCTCATCCCCTCTTTGGTGTTTTCATCAAAGAGATTTGGAATACCAGCAAAATTTCTGCCAATAGCTCAGTTTTTGAAGTTATGGCATGTGCTGATAAGCATAAGCTACGCAGGATCCGCAAAGCCTGGTGGTAATAGAAACACCGCATATCTTTGTACCCGTAAGATTACTTCTAAAATGCAGATTACTAAAATTTGCTACTAATGACGTAAAATTAAAGGTTTGGAGGAAAGGCAGCTTACTACCAACATCATGAAGATTGGCGAAAGAGGATGGAATCGAAAGCGGATCAAAGCTGGATGATAGAGTTGTAAGAGGATTGGTTTTGATCGACTATGTTTTAATTAACTG
>JBCBHL010000193.1:0-13642 GCA_038525605.1 Bacteroidota bacterium | reverse complement strand
CGTGGTTGCCATGCTTTGATACTGTTACTACCTCCGGCAAAGAAAAACTTCTCGTAGGGAAGGGTAGGGTTCGTACCTTCTGCACTTGTTCCATAGGGAAATGCAAAACCGGAATTTACCCGAAAGGCTAGTGCTGTTTTGCTCCCCAATGGAATGTGATGCCGATAATCTATACTGGCTTTCAAGAACTTGTAATAGGAAATGTCATTGCCAAAAGGCGTTTCAGAGAACAGATCAAACAGATTACCGCCAATTTCAGCATAACCTCTCAGGAACGATGAGGGTTGCCGGAGATTACCATATTCTTTGATGTCTTTGGTAAAGGAAAAGATTGTACTACTGACAAAACCGGGATCAAAGGATCGGGCGAAGGTATTGCCTCGCTGTTCCAGACTATCGAGCCGTTCCTGAAACAAGGGCGCTATTTCCGAACTGATAAAACGAATATCGGCGAGCGTCAGACTGTATCGGGTGATGTTATTAGGTGTTTGCCAATTGTAAGTAATTGACGTATTAAAAGTATTTCGCGTAAAGTCACTTCTATCTACGAACGAAATACCGCCGGAAACCAAGGTAGTTGGATTGTATTTTCCCAATCGCGATTTCAAAGGCTTATTCAGTGGTAACAGGAACTGCGGAAATGAAAAAGTGATGTTTCCACCATATTCATACGAATCATAAAGCTGTGTGGTAGTGGTATCCTCAGCAAACCGATTGAGGCCGATCACTTCCAGATTGAAGTTGAGATCGACATTTTCCAGCCCCTCGAAAGTATTTCTGTTGATTAATCCAAAGTTGACAAATGGTCCTGGAAATCCTTCCCTACTGTTGATGCCTATTTCCGATGAGGTTTCAAACCTTTTCAACGGGCTGGTAAAGATGTGCGCTATGAAGTCACCTCCGGTTGTATCATATTTTACATTGATGAACTTGAAGTTATTCATGTTCGAAAGCTGCTTTTGTGTTTCAAAAGTACGGGCTTCACTGTAAGTACTATCAGGGTATATAAAAATACGCCAATCCAGGATTTTGTTGGAGTAAATATCTCTGATGTAATCGTAAGTAATGTTTTTGTGGGATCTCTGTCGTCGCTTTACACCTCTGATCTTAGCATCCGTTTCAGAGACAAAAATGACAGAATCCAATTGATAAACCTGGTGGTTTTCCTTTCCTTTAGGATTGCTGATTCTTACATTGACCAATACCTTTTGATTTCCGGTAAAAGTGGTGTCTGCCTGAAAGCTTACATATTGTTTACTGAATGCATAATAGCCTTTATTGGCAAGTAAAGTCCTTATTCGTTCCCGTTCCCTGGTCAGATCATTCTGCCTGTATCGCTGATCAGTATTAATCAGTTTATCCTTCATGACCAGCTTTTTGATGTCTTGATCCGGAATGATGTAGTTAACAGAATCTATGATGTAGGGATTTTTTGGCTCGACCAGATAAGTCACATAAGCTTTCTTCTTTTTAAGTCTTTCTTCATAGGTGACAACATTGTTGAAATATCCTTCCGAATTCAATTTCTTATGAATATTGGATACGGTCTTCTCAGTCAGGTTTTGATCATAGATTGCAAGTGGTTTACCCCACTGCATCAGCGTGTTGCCAAACTGAATTTTATCTTTGAATTTTCTGGTTTTACTAAGCTTTCTTTCTCTTAGCTTGTTGATCCTTTTGGTCTTTTTAGTATCAGCAATTCTTTCGTTGTACCGATTTTCTATTTTGGTAATTTTCCTGCTGTACTTCTCAGGGTTATAGCTCTTTTCACCCCATTGATAGAGTCGTGTGGTAAGAGATAGTCTTCGGGCGGTCTTTTGGGTGAAATTAGTTTCCAGGTCTTCCAGTTGGGTTTTTGCCGCTCCTTTTATTTTTTGGTCCATCAGCAGTCTTTGGTTGGACTCCAGGTATTTAGTGCCGTAACATCCCGATAATAATGATGTCAGCATTAAAAAAAATATCAGCTTATTGCTTAATCTTGCATGGAATCCAATGACTTTTATGATATCTAAGGCAGAAATCAAATACCTACGATCTTTACAGCTTAAGAAAAACCGGGATAAGGACGAAGTTTTCGTTCTGGAAGGGGCAAAAAACCTCTTAGAGTTGTCCGATTCTGGTTTTGATGTCATCAAATTGTTTGTAACAAAAGATTTTTATCATAAAAACGAAGCAAAACTAAGTAAATTATCGGGTGTTCTTACGCTTACAGAACAGCAATTTGTGGAATCTGCCGGAACCTTTAGGACAAATGCTGCTGGTTTGGCAATTGTGAAAATGAAAAAAGCTGATTTTCAGTCACGAAATTCTGATTGGATTCTGGCACTTGACAGGATTCAGGACCCCGGTAATCTCGGAACGATTGTTAGAACTGCAGACTGGTTTGGAATCAGTAAAGTGGTATGCTCACCGGATACGGTGGATTTTTACAATCCAAAAGTGATCAATTCTATGATGGGGTCTTTTGCCAGGGTGGATGTATACTACAAATCTTTGGAGAAATGGTTGCAATCCACATCATTGCCTGTTTACGGTGCGCTGCTTGAAGGAGATTCAATTTATAAATTATCGGACTTCAAGCCAGGGATTATCCTGATGGGAAATGAGTCGAAAGGAATCAGTGATCAATTGAAAAAGATGGTATCTCAGCCAGTACACATTCCCCGGAAGGGAGGGGCAGAATCCCTTAATGTTGCCATCGCTACAGGGATCCTGTGCGCTCACTTTTGTCAATAAAATTAGCTACCGGCCTTCTTCTTTTTTATTCTACGTCTCCAATATTTGATCAGGTAAATGATACCAACGAACAAGATCAGGAATGGCCAAAGCGTGGTAATACCAATTAAGAAGAAAAGAAATCCCTGCCAGCCGGAATCCAGTGCATTTAATATTTTATCTCCAAATCCCTGAGGATCGCCGGACTCGTAGATATAAGGTAAGTCTTGATAAAAATCCAGTTGAATAGTTGAGAAGCTTACCTGTTTGCTGAGGTAATTGAATTGTCCTTGTAGTCTTTCAATTTCTGTTCTGACAGTGTTGAGGTTTCTTTCAATCTCCAGGATATCTTTGATAGATTTGGCTTTTTTCAGCAAATCGATGTATCTGAGTTCGAGTGCTTTTTTGTTTTTAATGCGCGACTTCAGATCGTAATACCTTTCAGTGACATCTTCGACGTTAGAATATTTGCTTTCGATCTTACCGGAAGCCGAAACGATAGAAGTAAATAGTGTATCATAGGCAGTTGCAGGAACGCGAATCGTCATGCTGTAGGAAATCTTATAACTTGTTTTAGTCTGATTTTCATTCTCTACATACGCCTTGTATTGTGGGAGTAATTTGATGATCTGTTGATAATCCGACTGGACATCGTCAGATTTAAATCTGATACCTCCCGTTTTTACTACTTTCTTTAAAGGCGTTTCATCGGGAAGGGTTTGATTGGGTGCTGTTGCTGCTTTTACCTGCATTGTTGCAGGTACATCAAGTTCTACTAAGTCTTCAAAATTATCGTCAGCAGCTTCACTATAGCTACTCCCATCTATATTTTTGGAAATGTCGTTGCATGAGGCAATAAAAAATAAAACAAAGATGATTAGTACGTTTCTCAAGGTATTCATGTTTTTAGCTTTTATTTTATGGATGAGAATGTCTTTGGTTTTCCATAAAAAAAACTACTTTTTTCTAAAAAGTCACAAATGAAGTTGAAAGAGATACTGAAATGATCTGAAGAAATTTGAAGTAAAATTGGATAAACTATCAAGTCTAAGGCTCAAAAAATGATCGACAGGCAGCTAGATTTTATCAAAGAATCCGACTGCCTGTAGTCAGCAATGTCGTGGATTGATCTATCTCAATACATTGTCATCCAGCAATTCTTCTGACCAGTTTGCCTTTTTGGCGCCTGCTTCGTAAGAAGATTGCAGGAAATCGAGTAGAGCTTGTTTTGGATTAGCTTCTTTGATCAGGTCGTCATACATCAGCATAGCCATTGGACTTCCATTACTGACGATCCAACTTGCCGCAGCGGGCTTCAACGGTTCCTGATCCAGATCCTCCGGCGATGGGTAGGTATAGCTGTAAAATGCTGCTCCACGGACTTCTTCATCTCCAGCCCAGAAACCGGCACTGATCACTTCATGCGAATAAGCTTCTTTATCAGCGATTGTCGAGGAATCCGGAAGTGCAGGACCTTGTTTTCCTGAAAAACGAGTGACCGCCAAATCCATGTGATGCCAATACAACTGTGAAGGGCTTACTTTACCGTAGTATTTTCCGGCAAATTCTTTAAAGGCGTTATCAACCTGTACCAGTACCTGCCAGAACCTGTTCACATAATCAGGCTGATAAGTATGATGCGTTTCACATTCGTGAAAAGGCTCTTCACATGGGTGATCATAAGGTATGGAAATAATCTTCGATTGGATATCCAGCTCTTTCAGCACGGTAAATACTTTTTCATGGAACTTCGCTACACTCAATCCGTCTTCCAGCGAAAATGATTTTTGCTCATCCCAGCTGTTATTAATTTCCAGTTGGTGATCAACCAGATTGAAATCGATTTGAAACGAGCCCTTTTGATGAGGGATGGGGCCGGAAGTAAGCCCTTTCGGACTGAGTCTAAACGTAATATTCCACCAGTGATTTCTCTTGGGCATCAGGTTTAACTTGATCTTACCAACAATCTGAAGCCACAAGTGAAGAGTGATTTTTGATTCCTCCCATTTTTCGAGAGGTAATTCAGGAAAGTGATTCATCATATTGTTATTGCATTAAAGTGATTGGTGTCTGAGGACATCCCAGAGTTCTGTATGTTTTTTGAACATAGATTTAACGAATGGACAAAGCGGCATTACTTTCTTTCCTTCCTGGCGCAATAGCTCCACTAGTTTAAAGAACATCTCTTTAGCTATGCCTCTGTTTTTAAATTCGGCTTTTACGCCTGTGTGATTTACTATCCACAATTGACCATTATTGGCCAGTGAAAAAGTCATTTCACCCATTTCGACATCATTTTCTTTGGCTACCAGCCTGCCTTTTGTTTCGTCTTCTTCTTTGATAATTTCCATAGTAATTATTTAATTGTTTTCCCGCTAGTTTTGTTTCGATTTACAATCAATCATTTTAAAATCTCCTTTAGGCAATATCGAGCACAACATGTTCCGTTGGGTGACCGGTCAAGTGAAACTCAGCTCCTTTTTTAAATCCTTCCATCTTTTGATAGATAGGAGATTGTGTTGAAATACCAGTAACCTCAAGGTCTCCGATTTTAACTGTTGGAAAAGCTGACATGACTAATACCAATCCAGTATTTAATTTTACCAATGCTCCTTTGCCTACGGTGGTATGGACTACATCTCGTCGGATAGATGATAAGCCTTTTAACCTTTCATTTAAATCTTCCAAAACGATATTCTGATTTGTGATCAGCTGAACTTCTTCTTCAATTGTATTCTCGAACCTGTTCTCATCGTTCTGATCTTCAGAAACAGACTTAATGTCTTCCTTTTCACTTTTTCGGAGCAACTCTATTTCTTTTTGCGTGTAATCGATCAGGTAATCTAAGATTTCATTCTTATTCATATCAGTGTTGTTTAGTACATTTTGTAAGTTCTTCCAATTCTGTTTTCAGTAAGCCACTACCTCCACCGTAGTGCTCAAGTATTTTGATGTTTGGGCATATCTCCAGTGCTTCGTTTGTCATTGATTGCTCTTGCGCTTGATCAAATCCGGCACCAATCAGTAAAATATCATAATTTGAAGCTCTCAGACTTTCCGCCATTTCGCTAGCTGAATTCACTGTAACGCCAGAGAAGCCATCCATTTGATTCAATAATCGAACTATCACATTGGTGATTAGTTGATCGACACCTGTCACTAATACCTTTTTCATATTTTTAACTTGTTTGAAAACTATTTTTACGTATAAATTTTTAATCTCTTCTCAAAAACGGAATTCAGAGGTAAATACGACGTGTAACAAAGTTTCAGAATCAGGTCTTACTTCTCTGATGTATTCACCGGGAAAGATGACGTTCGTTTCAAGTTCTACAACCGCAAATGGGTTGAACTCATAATTGAATATGGTACCGATTTGCTGCGCAATGAAACGTTCATCAGAGTCACCATCCAGGGCAATATTCAATGGTGGGCCATAAACTGCATCTTCCAGAGAAAACCTCCAAAATACATCGTAATCTATTTCCATTGTAAACCGTTTTTTTCTGAAAGTCCAGTACGGATGAATATCGATCAGGTTAGCAGGTCCAAACCTGGCAACCCGCCCAAAATAAGCACCCCTGGGATACAGCGGGTTGAAAGTTCCCAGCCTGCCTGCTGACGTTGTACCACTGATTAGCTCTGTCTTCAAACCTAGCTGATTGTTTTTATTCAATTTATTTTTAATATTGAATGAAACTGTCCATGCAAATAGATTGGTCTCACCAAAGGAACCAAATTGCCATACAGCCTCATTGTCATACTGCCATCTGCCTTTCGAATCCCAGATTCTAAATCCCAGACTGT
The DNA here is from genome assembly GCA_038525605.1 of Bacteroidota bacterium. GTDB lineage: Bacteria > Bacteroidota > Bacteroidia > Cytophagales > Cyclobacteriaceae > JANSWY01. Next base: position 7,120 of record JBCBHL010000193.1, on the reverse strand, counting down.
TTCTCAATTCTTCATCTGTTCCAAGTTTGTAAGTAGCCTCCTCCTGATGAAACCCGAGGTAGTAAGTATCAAATCCTCTGCCTTCTTTCAACTTTTTACTGCTGTAAACTCCCCATAACCACTCTTCGTTTTGGAATCCTTGATTGTCGAAAATACCATTCCGTGGAATCATCGGGCTACCACCAAAAACCAATACTGACCAATCTTTCTTTGCCCATTCAAAAGACAAATGATCGAAAGCCTGTCTCACATTAGGGCCTTCGCGTGGGTCTAGCAACCTTCTGCTACCTGCTTTCAGATTTTCTCTACCCATCGTTATGGTGAGGTTGTCGAATTTTAACTCTGCAAATAATTGGTTGACATATAATTCATCCCTGTCAACTGGTGCTAAATCCTCTTTTCCACTGATCAGACTCGATCCTAATTCTCCAAATATTCTGAAGCTCTTACTCAGTTCGATGTTGGTATGAGCCAATATTCTCTGCAGGTACCACCCATTTTCACGATTCGGTGAAAATGAAAATTCCTCGTTTCTGAAAAGCTCATACTGCCCTCTGTAACTTCCTCCGAAGGAAATAACCTGGTTGTTACCAAACTCAATCACTTTCAACCGATCATACCGACTTTTCTGTGTGCCTGCTATCAGCTCATCCAGTCGATCATCCTGCCTAAGTAGGCTGAACTGATATTTTTGAAGCTCCTGCGCTCTTGCCGTATTTTGGGTAATAAGCAATAAGAAGAAGAGTAATATGCCTATATACTTTACCGGTAACATCTCAGTTGAATTTTAGTGAAGAATGTAGGTGGGTTCATAACATTTGCATCAGTCAATACAACATCTGATAGTGGAGGAAGTTGAGCCGCTGATGCATCGAAAGATTCGCTTTAGATGCCTTCGCAGGCTGTTTTTACTAAAACTTTCTGATCAGTAATACGCCTCCAATGATGAGTAGAATACCTGCTATTCTCTGCCAGTTGACGGTATGTATTGGGATTCCCAGCAATCCGAAATGATCGATGATCAGCGAAATTCCCAACTGTCCTGTGACCACTAAACCAAATGTCAGGGCCACCCCTAGTTTAGGTGCCAGAATGATGACGCATGCCACATAAAATGCACCAAGGATACCCGCAGACCAAACTGACCAGTCTACGGATTTAGCGGCTGTCAGTGTTTGCAGATCCGTACGTGTCGCCAGAAGGTAGGCCAACAAACCAAATGATCCTACAACAAAAGAAATGAATGCAGCATAAACCGGGTCGCCCACTGCTTTCCCCATCTTTCCGTTAAGAGCAGCCTGTATCGGTAAAACCATTCCTGCGGTGATCGCCAATAGAATGAATACGATTGATTTCATTTGTTGATTTTATTTGAGATTACATGATCCAGTGAATATTTGCCCGGACCTAGACATAGAATCGCGAAAAAAGCGATAGAATAAATAAGCGGTGTATCTTTTATCGGCCAGGGATCACCCCAATGAACCAGGAAAAAACCTGTAAGGGTCAATGACAGAATGAAGAATGCCGAAGCACGTGTCAGAAATCCAAGCATCACAGACGACGCGCAGAATACATTAGCGAAAATTGCGATGTAGGCACTCAATTCGCCACCAATTCCGAAGGGATCTGGTATGTGTGCCATAGTCCCTTTAATGTCCAGTATTTTCTTGAGTCCATGAGTTCTAATCATGGCAAATGCGACCAATGATCTAAAAACCAGGAGTATCAAATCAGATTGCTTTTCTATGGGCTTTTGAGCCGATAGCACTTGCACGATTACCTTATTCATCTGTTTATTTTTCTACCAGTTGAACATTGAGTGCAAGTCGAACATCGTCGCTTACCACTACATTTCCTGCTTCTGTGACGGCACTCCATTTCAGGCCAAATTCTTTCCTGCTAATCTTACCGTTTATTTCGAAACCAGCTTTGTGCTGACCATAAGGGTCAATAGCTGTACCTTCATGTGCTACTTTTAGTGTCACCTCTTTGGTAATGTCCCTGATCGTCAGATTGCCCTTCAATACATATTCGTCGTCTGCCTGCTTTGTGAAAGAAGTTGAGGTGAAAGACAATGTTGGATATTCTCCGGCATTAAAGAAATCGTCAGATTTCAAATGCGTATCCCGGTCTTGATTTCTGGTGTTGATGCTTGCTGTTTGCGCAGTGAATGAAATGATGGCATTGTCAAAATCGTCTCCTGTTGATTTTACACTTCCGCTAAATTCATCGAATGCACCGGTAACCGTTGATACCATCATGTGTTTCACTTTAAAATGAATTTCCGAATGCATCGGATCGATCTCCCATGCTTTTGTTGCTATTGCTGTTTCCATTTTATGATTTGTTTTTATTCAGTTATTGAGTCAACCAGAGAAGAGATTAGATTTTTCAATCCGCTCCCTTCTTTAAGCTAGTTGTATTGAGCTTTAGTTGACATTGAGTTAAATAATTGATTATCAGTATTAACCCATATAAAGTTTTCTAAAATCACCTGTGCGATACAGCGGCGACCAATCCGGAGATACTTCCGGCAAAGCTTTCGGAGCGAATTTCTCAAAGGTATCGTATGCATGTACAACTTTGCCTCCTACAGCTGTAAGCTTGGCGTGTGTACGGGGGATCAGCACATCGGGAATTGACATGAAGTCATGATTTAGAATAGAGAAGTCCGCCAGTTGTCCTCTTTGGATCGCTCCCTTTTTACCCATATCACCGGTAAACCATGCCGACCCGGTAGTCCATAGCTGAAGGGCCTCTTCTCTTGTTAAGATATTGTCATCACCATACATTTGTCTGCCACCTCTTGATTTTCCGGTAGCTAACCAGTAAATAGAATACCATGGATTGTAGGAGCTAACACGCGTAGCATCTGTTCCTCCACCGACCGGTATGCCCATTTTAAGCATTTTTCGAACTGGTGGAGTTTGTGCCAGCTTAGCAGCACCATATCGATTCACAAAGTCTTCTGCCTGATAGGCTATTCTATTCTGAACTGCAATACCCATTCCGAGATTTGCTATTCTCTCCAGCGTCCTGTCGGAGAAAGTCTCACCATGATCAATGATGGTACCCTGTGGTAGTTTGCCATCGCCGGCTTTGGCTACCTCTTCATACATATCCAGCAGAATTTCGGCAGACTCGTCATAGGTAATATGCTGACGCCACGGCCAGTTGTTTTCCGCTAAAAGCTTGTAAATGGGTAAGGCTTTTTCCCGAACATCTGCATCCAGATTAGGACGTTCCTGAGCAAAGATTTCATAGTCATAAGCAGCCCAGCAGATATTTTCTCCTCCTCCAATGAACCGAAGCATATCATCGCCGTCTCCTGGCTTAACCATGTTGATCCACCTTTTGTAATCGTCATATTCACGACCGCCAACTTGTGGAAATGTATGGATTCCTACTCTTACAGTAGATAAACCTCGTTTGTGGACATCATAAATGACGTCATAAGCGTCCGGGTATTGCATGCCACCACCTCCGGCATCAGAAATGGAAGTCAGCCCCAATGCATTCATCTCATTCATAAAATGTCTGGTGCCAAGTACCTGTTGTGCTCTTGATTTTGTAGGAAGTTTGGTAAGCGTTTTGTACATAATCAATCCCGAAGGTGCTGCCGTGATAATTCCTGTGGCTCTTCCTCTTTTGTCTTTTTCTATTCGCCCTTTGTGATATAAATCTACTGGGGCAGTATCATAGCTCAGTACCTCAACAGCTTTTTTGTTGAGCATGCCATATGCGTACAGATAGAAGATGTAAACAGGATGATCCGGTGCTATCTTATTGATTTCTTCCAGCGTAGGCATCCTCTTTTCTCTGAATTGTTCCCAGGAAAATCCACCAATGATTCTGATCCATTGACCTTTTGGCGTATGCTTGACCTCTTCAGCCAGCATGGCCAATGCTTCCTCAACAGAGTCCACCCAATCCCATCTTAGCTCCATTGCATAATGGAGACCTTCGCGAATGCCGTGAGTGTGAGAATCGTGTAGACCAGGAATTATGCGATGGCCCTTAGCATCAATTACTTTCGTATTTGACCCGATTAAATCAGCTATCGAACTATTGGACCCAACCCGGTAATAGAGACCATCTTTGATTGCAAAAGCCTCTGCCGAGGGAAGTTTAGGATCTACCGTGGATACTTTCGCATTTCTTACAACCATATCGGCATAACCTGATTGCTGAGCCAGCAAGCTGCCAAAAGGGTTGGATAAAGCGATCCCTGTCGCACCAAGTGCTAGTGAGCCCTTGATAAATTCTCGTCGTTTTGGATCAAAATTTGTCATTATCTAGTGATTTTATTGGTTCATTATTGATGTCGATACGGCTTCATGCTCAATCGATCTTGAAATATTAATAAGTTATGAAGGCAGTAAACCAAGTCCGGCAATGCCGGACTTATCAATTTTACTTATCTTCCTTAGACCATTTCTGCATGGTTTTGATGTAGTCGATACCAAGACCATATCCACCACCATATCTTTTGGCAAGGTCATTTACTTCCACATACTTATCTGCTCGTGCCCAGTCTCTGTGTAGTTCCAGTAAATACTGCATGGAAGTGATGGGTATAGCACCTGCCTGGATCATTCTGGCAACCGCCATGTCATGAGCAGATTTCGAAACTCCCCCTGATGCATCTTCGATGAAATACACTTCATATCCGTCCTCCAGTGCAGATAGTGCCGGAAGGGTAATACAGATTTCAGTCCATAAGCCAGCCAGTACAATTCTCTTCTTACCTGATTTTTTGACTGCTTCCACGATGCGCTTGTCTTCCCATGAATTCATTGTAGTTCTGTCGATATATTTTGAATCATCGGGGTAGTACTCTCTGATCTCCGGGAAAATCGGGCCGCTGAAGGATTTCTCCGCCACAGTAGTCACAATCGTATTTACTTCGAATAATTTAGAAGTAGCAGCGACCAGTCCGGAGTTATTTCTCAGTGTCTGGATATCAATATTTTGTACGGCAAAGGCCATTTGACCTTCATGATCGATCAGTATTAATACGTGATCATCGGGATCCAGGAGCTGTTTAGCAGCTAATGAAGGATCATTATTAGGATTCTGTGCATGAATGAAATTAGCTGCTAAGATCATTACTGCTACTAAGAATATAGAAATTTGCTTTTTCATCGTTTTATATATTTCAGTTTGATTTTTTTATTTAATTCATTGGTACTTCCATCAGCAAAACTTTTGCGCCTGCTTCTGCCCGCAGACTGATCTTGTCGGTATTCCAGATCCCGAAACCATCCCTTTTTTCCAGTGATTGACCATCGATGTTCACTGCACCTTCCAGTATAAAAGCATACACGCCGTTTCCTTCACTTTTCATTTCATAATCTACTGTGGTAGACTGATCAAATTCGCCCATGTGGAACCAGGCATTCTGATGAATCCAAACTCCCTGATCATCGCTGTTTGGTGATAAGATTTGTGAAAGTGTATTTGGTTTCACCAAATCACTGATCTTGATTTGATCATACCTGGGTTGCACATTCTTTGTATCCGGAAATATCCAGATCTGTAGGAATTTGACATCTTTATCGTCATTGTGATTGAATTCGCTGTGATAGACGCCTGTACCTGCACTCATTACCTGGATTTCTCCTTCTTTGATCACCGCTGTGGTACCCATACTGTCCTTATGGGCTAAATCACCACTGAGAGGAATAGAGATAATTTCCATATTGTCGTGAGGATGGGTATTGAAGCCTCTCGCCGGAGCTACTGAATCATCATTGAGCACTCTCAACATTCCGAAGTTGACCCTATCAGGGTTATAGTAATTCGCGAAACTGAAAGTATGGTATGAATTAAGCCATCCATGATTAGCTTTACCTCTTGTGTCTGCTTTATGTAGTACTGTTGTCGCTGTCTTTGTTTCCATCGTTCTTATATGATTAAATCCAACTTGATTTTTAATATTTATTTTTGAATCAGTTTGCCTGGCCGCTGCTTTAGAACCAATTCCGATTCCAAATAGGCTAAGCGCTGATTTCAGTAAAAAGTCTTTTCTTTTCATAGATTGCTCTTTTATGCTATCTCTATTTACTAACTCTGTGCCAAATTTGTAAGTATTTGAAAAACAGTTAGTTAATGGATTTTTGAGGAGATGAAGTTTTCTGTATTCTTAGACTTTTCTAATATTTGAGAAATTTCAACTACATTTTTTTAGGCGGCTCACGGTTGATTTTGTTAAAAACAGTGTTTGGTGAGAATCAGGAGAACGAGTCTGGAGTTTTCTTTTGATAAAAGAGTATGAAGTTACCAAAATAGCTAATCTACCTAGTGGAATTGTGGTTCACTTTTGGGTGGTATCAAAAATATTTTTTAGAATTGGTGAACAAACCCATTTTTAGGCTTTTTCTCATATTTAGGAAAACAATTTTTTGATATGTCTGGTAATTTTTCTTTAACCCAAGTAAAAGAGTGGCTCATCGAAAATCTCCCCTATAAAATCATGTGGATGGATGAAGAGGGACGGATTGTTTATGCCAATGTCAAGTTTCTGGAGCGTTTAGGATATCACCCTTCGGAAATTACACATTTAACAATCTTCGATATCAACCCTCATACAAATAAGGAGGGATGGAAGGACCATTGGCAAGAGGTAAAATCAAAAGAAATCCATCGTTTCAAAGCTGTGCACCAGACTAAACAGGGAAACTATTACGATGTGGAGGTTTATTCGCAGTTTTTCTCAAATAATGGAAAAGACGTCATTTGTGCCATTGTTAATGAAATTTCAGAATCCAGCTTCTACAAGAATCTGCTCAATCATACAGAAAGAATTACAATGGTTGGTGGCTGGAAGTATAACCTGCAAGACGAATCTATTGTGGTTACGAAACAGGCGAAGTGTATTTTTGATACTGACAGCACTAAGAATTTTCATCCAGCTAATGTCATCAGTTTTTTCGATGAGAAGGAGGCTTTAAAAAAGCACATGGATGAGGCACTGACTAACGGGGTTCCTTATGACGAAATACTTACCTTGAGGCTTAAGGGTGATGTGGTCAAATATGTCAGATGTGTTGGTGAGCCAGTCATCAAAGGGAAGAAAATCTACAAGTTGATCGGTGCCTATCAGGATGTAACGGAA
>JBCBHL010000192.1:0-13781 GCA_038525605.1 Bacteroidota bacterium | reverse complement strand
CTGATTACCGCTCTGGCAATATTGCTGAATTATGCTGTAAAAATGAGTCGCAGTAAATTGTGGGAATCAGGATGGCGGCTCCTCCTGCCAGTAAAAAACTATTTTTGATCGTAAGCCAAAACCCTTCGTTTAGTACATCCGTCAATGAAAAGTATGCCCAGTAGGATAGTTGAAATACAGGAATTATTAACCCAGCCAATACAGGAAATAGGCAAACGAACATGATCAAAAATAACATCAGCCCCTTAGGTTTTTCTTTTCGATGTGTATTTGACTTCTCCATCGATTCATATTTGGCTCTGCCTCTCTGCCATCTTTCTAAAAGGATCAGCATAAAAACTGCTGTCATCAGCATCGCAGACAAATATATGGCGGATTGTAAGTCTCCCAATGAAAGCCATGACCTGAAGATTCCGGTCGTGAAAGTGGGAACTCCATAATACTTGACAGTACCATAATCATTGAGTGTTTCCATGATTACAAGCATTAGCCCCGCTACGATGGCAGGTCTCGCCACTGGCAATACGACAGAGAAAAATGACTTCACTTTATTATGCCCCAGAATTGAAGCAGCCTCCTGCATGACAAAAGCCTGCCTTGCAAAAGCCGTTCGCGCAGATAGAAATATATACGGATAAAGTACTGTTGATAATACCCATATCACGCCATAGATATTCATGATATCAAAATAAATCTCATCCCAGCCGAGTACATTTCGCATAAAAACTCTGACAGGCCCCGCAAAGTCGAGCAGGCCGCTATAGGCAAATCCATTGATATACGTTGGAATAGCAATTGGCAAAACCAGCAGCCATTCAAGCGTATTTTTGAAGGGAAGGCTGTATTTTGTAATCAGCCAGGCAGCACTGACCCCCATTAATAAACTGAGCAAGCTCACACCTACTACCAGAATCAGGGAGTTTGAGACGTATTCTCCTAACAGGTTTTCATAGATATGATACCAATTATCGGAGGGTGCTTTTAATAAATAGGAAAAAATGATGAAAATCGGAATGCAAAGCAATAGCACAATCATTAAGATGACTGCATATCTGAGCCGTATGAATTTCTGGATTTTCAAATCAAATATTGATAAGGTGCGAATTTACAAGGAATCGTCGAAATATTTGATTGTTCATCGCATTAGAAAAAAAACAGGCGGCCCCACTTGTAGCAGGATCGCCTGTCAGACTGATTAAAGTAGTTTAGTTTATTTCCAACCTACTTCATCAAATATTTTCACTGCTTTTTCATGATTCTCAATTTTTCTTGAAAAAGTCAGCGCATCAATTTTGAAATCGCCCCATGACTTCAAAGTTTCGTGAAGCTCTATTTTTTTATTGACAGGGAATTCAAATGAATTATTAACAAAGATTGTCTGAGCTTCTTCTCCTTGCAAAAATTCTAGCAATTTCACTGCATTGTCTTTGTTTGGTGCGTATTTCGTTACCCCAGCACCACTGACATTAATATGTGTTCCTCTATCTTCCTGATTTGGGAAATACAATCCTACATATTCGCCGGCTTTCCTTTCCTCAGGATTAGAACTATTCAGCAAAAGACCAACGTAATAAGTATTTACCACTGCAACTTCACCTACTCCTGATGCCATCGCTTTGATTTGATCTCTATCTCCACCCTGAGGATCGCGAGCCATATTTTGCTGTACACCTTGTGCCCATCCTTTAGCAGTTTCTTCACCTTTAGCTTCAATAATTGACGCAAGAAGAGACTGATTGTAGCCACTTGATGATGAGCGAATTAAAATTTTGTTTTTCCATTTCTCATCGGACAGGTCTTCATAGGTTGACAATTGTGAAGGGTCTACTTTGTCTTTTGCATAGGCAATCACTCTTGCTCTGTAGGTAATTGGGTGCCAGAAGTTATCAGCATCCTTAATTTCCGAAGAGATGTTACCTGACTCCGCTAAAGTCACCGATTGCAGTAAATCTTTTTCCTTTGCTCTAAAAAGTTTGGCAGCATCAACAGTCATAAATACGTCAGCTTTGGTATTTTCACCCTCGAGTACCAGTTTATTGATTAGCTCATCAGCATTTGCTTTGATCACATTGACCTTAATACCAGTTTGCTCTTCGAATTTGGCGAATACTTTTTTGTCTGAGTCATAATGTCTTTGTGAATAAACATTCACTTCTTTAGAAACTTCTTTTTCTGTTTCTGACTGTTTTTTTTCTGAGGGGGATCCGCATGAAGCGATCAGTGCAACTGCTCCCACCAATAGTGCTATATATTTTTTCATTCTGGTTTTAATAAGGTATCACTTATTAATTGCAATGTTAACAAATTGTTTAGATTAATTCTAAATAAATTTTGATCAGAGGTATTATTTCAAGAAAAGCGCAGTAAAACTCTGGTAATAATATGCAATTTCACTATTTTTGCAAACCAATTAGAAATGGTCTCGTGGCGCAACTGAATAGCGCATCTGATTACGGCTCAGAAGGTTATAGGTTTGAATCCTATCGAGATCACCAAGAAGCAAAAGCTCGACACGAATGTGTTGGGCTTTTCTGTTTTCATGCGTTTCAAATTTATTTGAATAAGCTATTGAAAATAGAAAAGTAACAATCTATGATTGATAGCTTTTGATTCGGAATTCGGAGCGACTTTGGATCACCGAAGGTAATCCCATCGAGATTACAAAAGCTTCTATTTCCAGTAGATGCTTTTTTCATATTAAATCCTATTAAACGTATTTGACTGATACGGGCCGACATGGAATGCTCAGAAGGTTATAGCAGGGCGGCCTGTGCCATTTGAATCCTATCGAGATCACTAACAGGCTGTCGAAAGAGCTGTCTCTTTTTGCAATAAGTACCAATTCAAATCCTTACACCCTATCACTCAAAACTAAAATCGGTACGACGCTGCTTCCAGTCCTCTCCTTTTTCTGTAGACACTTCTGTCTGGTTATTCGAGCATACGATTCTTTCGCTCGCAATGCCTGACTGAATCAGATAGTTACGTACAGATTCCGCCCTTTGCTTTCTCAACTTCTCATTGGTAAATTCCGAACCAGTTCCGTCGGTATAACCTCTAAGTTTCACCGTTAAACCTGGATGATTTTTCAATAAGTCCACCAACTGAGTGATGTGTTCTTTTTCGATGGAAGTCAATCGGTATTCATTAAGCCCGAAATAGACAGGACTCAATAAATAAACTTCCTCCACAGCGTACCGATTACTTGAAAATTGTTGTTTCGATCCGTCCAAATTTTCTTTGATCAACTCACCATCCTTTTTGAAAATCCAACTAATCGAATTCTCTTCTACTCCACTGTTAAATTTGATGATGTTTATCGATTCCTTCTCAATTTGCTTTTCCTCCACAACGAATACCTCCTCCAAAATTTCAGGCTTACTGACCTCTACTACTGCAATCTCTCTTTCGATCAATTCATATAGATCAAAGCCTCCTTTTCCTCCCATTCTGTTACTTGCAAAAAATGTTCTGTTACCTGAAAAAGTGATCCCAAAATCGTCATATTGACTGTTGACAGGTCCTGATAATTTAGTAACAGTGTACTGACTTTCACTCGGGATAGCCTTGTAAATATCATGATCAGTTTTGATGTTTAGTCCATTAGAGGAAAAGTACAATTCGCCCGCATCGTTGCAATAGGAAGCAAATTCGTTCCCTTTGGTATTGATCTCCTCTGACAAATGTACAGGAGTACTCCAGCTTCCATCTCGCCATTCTGATAGAAATATATCTGCACCACCTACTGTTCCGGTCATATTGGACGAGAAATACAGTTTACTACCATCTTCGGAAACAACAGGGTGTGCATAGGTAAAACGATCTTCACCCAAATTCAAAACTTTAGCTTTCCGCCACTTCCCCTTTTTCAAATCTCTCTCGGCATGATACAATTTTGTTTTGTTCTTGTTTCCAGCTGCAGATTCGTTGCGACTAAAAATTATCTGATTCCCATGATCATAAATACTAAAGGCTCCTTCATCTTTGTGTGTATTGATTCGGGTAGAAAACAAATCGGGCAGACTATCACCTTCCCTATTTATGAATAAATCAAATGAATCAGTATTTCTTTTATCCAGGTTTGATGCTTCCCTGTTGGAAACAAAGTATAAATCTCCATTGAAAACTTTACCTGAAAATTCATCCGCAATTGAATTGATTGCCATCGGTTTCAATTCCCATTCTGATTTAACCTCCTGATCACCTTGCCTATGGTCTTGAGCTTTCGCCCAAAAGACTGCAACTACCAGTAAAAGGGTTATGTACGTCTTCTTCATCAAACTCATCATTAAAAGTAAATAGGGCTTAATCTTTCAAATTTGCGTCGCTTAAAGCGGTAGCTAATCTGAACTTCATGAGAACCATTCAGGCTTTTTTCAAGAGGATGGTCATAAGAATACCCTGCCTGCAATTGTTCGGTGATTCTCAAGCTTACCAGTCCGCTTACACTATTCTGATGACTGTAAGAAAGGCCTAACCACAATTTTTTATTCAATAGAAAAGTTGCATTGACATCTATTTGATATTGTCCTGATTCCGTCAACTTTAGCAAAACATTTGGTTTGAAATAGACTTGACTGTTTAACTTAGCAACATAGCCTGCCGTAAAATAGTACTGCCTGCTGTTATCGACCGACAATTCCGAATCTTCGGTGAATTCCATCATCAACAAATGTGGCACACCTAACCCTATGTAAAACCTGGGTGAATGCCACATAATACCCGCTCCTATTGTTGGCGCAAAGAAATTTTGATTCACATTTCTTAATGCAGGATCAGTAATATCTCCTTGTTCATAATCAATCTGGTGAGAAAAAAAGCCTGCCTGCAGACCAAACGACAGCTGAGTATTGTAAGAGGTATGAATTCTGTAGGCAGTACTGAACCTTAAATCATACACTGAGGTGAGACCAATTCTATCCTTCATGAGCAACATCCCAAAACTTATAGGTTTATAAAGGTGGGCTCCATGCATGCTGAGTTGGTGAGTAGAAGGTGCTCCTTCCAGACCAACCCACTGTTCTCTTACATTCGCATCCACCTGTATGCTTTTATGGATTCCCGCATAGGCCGGATTCAGTGATAGCTGATTAAAAATGTACTGCGAATTGTTCCCTAAATTCTGTGACATGCTCACTTTAGCAAAGAACGAAAGCAATAACAGCAACAGTAAAATCTTCGAATTTCTTTTCATCAGCTTATCTTTTTATGGTGAAAAACCCCTTTTGGACCCGTCGACCATCTCGGGGATCTAAAAAATAAAAGTAGGTGCCCTCTGCCAATACTCCTCCGTCAGATCCTGAAACGCTAAGACCCTTGTTGGCCATTCCCTGAAAGACACTCTGGTTGTTGTCATAGCCATTGTCTTCCCAAACAACTGCTCCCCACCGATTGATGATTTTTACAAAATTATCGGGATATGCCTCCAGTCCTTCGATGATCAGCTGGTCGTTAATCCCGTCACCATTGGGCGTAAATACAACCGGTACCGTAAAGGACACGCAACTGTAAAGATCTCTGTAATTTGGAATACCATCCCGGTCACAATCTTCTCTGTCAAAGTCAATCAGAAATACAGTGACTGTAACAGGCGCACTGATATTGATTCCATCGCTTACTGCAACTGACAGCTTATACTGCGGTTGCTCTTCAAAATTGAGCATACTATTATTCTTCACAATCAACTGCCCCTCCTCATTGAAGCCAAAAACTTCGTTTACATCGTCAGAACCTTCTGCATGAATCTCCCAGTTTTCAAATTGAGTATCTCCATCGGGATCCGTTGCAAGTATCTCCCCGATTACTGTTCCATTCTCAGCGACTTCATCTACTTCGAAAACCTGCAGTTTTTCAATTTCGGGAGAAGTGTCGTTTTCGTTTAAAATCGTGATGCTCACTACCCCGATAGTCTGATGAATTCCATCGGATATAGCAATGCCCAACTCGAAGATAGCCATTGACTCAGCATCTGTCGCATTGGTATTGTTAACCTTCAATTCTCCGGTGTTCTCATCGATTGAAAATGCTTCTGAGACATTTCCTGATAAAATTGACCAAGATTGTACTTCCTCGGAAAGATCCGCATCGGAATACATCACAGTGCCAAAAACTGTTTCGTTAACTGCTAATTCAGATACTTCAAAAAGCTGATCAGCCAGAATCACTGATGGATTGTCATTGATGTCCTCCACCATGATAACTACCTCCACCTCATCGCTTACTGTTAGACCATCACTTACGGTAATTTTCAGTTTAAAAAGGTTATTGTCCTCTGCATCGAGATGAGCCACTTCGTTGACAAACAGCTCTCCGGTACCAGCATTTATGGCAAAAACATTCAATTCATTGCCAATGGTGATCGTCCATCCTGCCAGTGGTCTGTCTTCACCACATGCCACAGCCTCCAGAATTCCTATGCTGGTTTCCTTTGTCAGGTCTTCACTGACACTGAATTGCTGGTCAATTTTGATTTCCGGCCGGCAGTTTACTGCCAGACTGTTGGTATTGATCGTTAATTGTAGCAATACCATTAATTGCAACATGATTCCGAGCAATTTCATAAGCATTGATTTTTATTCTTGAATAGACATTATCTCAATTGTGATAACATGGATCAGCACTTGGTTCGATAACATCGTTGTTTCTACGTGTTTAAGGAATTTTGAATGACAGACATCAAATAACCTGTTTATTCAAATGATCGCGTTTTATTTATCTCTGAAAGCATTTTGTAAGTCCGGGATTACCGGACCTTTACAAAGTTTTTCCTGACGATCCAATCTTCTCCTGAAATGAGCAGAATGTATTGCTGGGGTTTCAGCTGATCAATCGTGACATTCATAAGCCTTTGATTCGAATACTCTCGCTGCAATATTTTCCTGCCTGCCAGGTCAAAAATCTGAAGTGAGGAAGCTCCATCATTATTCAGCGGTAATTGGATATTGATATAACTCGTAGCAGGCACGGGATAGACGAGTACTCCTCCTGAAATATCATCTACACTTAGGACAATCTCAGGAAACTCGATTTTCACGAGCCACTCTTTCACTTCCCCAGCACGGGATATCACTTCATAGGTAAGCGGATTAGTGAAATCATTGAAGTTGATACCGCTTTCCTGTAAAATATCATTTTGATAAGCACTTGCTCCGTCGGATAAAACAAATGATGCAATTAGATTGGACACATCTGTTTCTTCCGGAAACTGACAGGTAATCGTCTGATCATTGGCATCAATTCCAAAGCTCACGTTAGTGATATTTCCGAAGCTAAAAGATCTGAAATCTGCCGAAGTAGCAATTACTTCCACGGTCCAGTTCTCAATGTGGTTGGCTTGTGACCTCACTTCGAAAATTGCAGATTCACTGAAATCGAATTGAGACACACCACTTTCAACCAGCAATCCATTTTTAAATGCTTCCGCACCTTCCGACAGGTTAAAATCAGCCGTCAACTGGTTTAATGATAAATCATTGGTCACATAGACCTTGACAAGTCTGGTTGCTTCATCTATGATAGTATTGCTGGTCTGCTCCTCCTGAAATTTCATCGATAAGATCGAAGCAAATGCTTCTTGCACTACGATTGTCCACGCTTTTACGGATCCATTTACTGCTCTGATGTTTAGCACGACCGGATTCGTAAAATCCAAAGATTGGCTATCGCTCATTAATTGCTGTCCGAGATAGTATGCTTCGGCAAATTCGGAAAGTTCAAATCCGGGTACGAGAGTAGTCACATCGCTTCCTCCTGGTACGTAAACCGTTATCAACTGATCATCTACGTTGATTTCCGTCTGATAATTTGAGACACCTGCCATTCGGAAGTTAGTAATTTCATTATTGACTTTCACAACTTCGATGATCCAGTCTTCCTGATGCCCTGTTTCAGCTAACAGATTAACGGCTAATGCAGTAGAAAAATCCACCATCGTTCCATTGCTAAATTCGACATCAGAAATTCTGGCTATTGCAAGGTCGGACAATTCCAGTTCCAGCGCAATCTCAGAAACATCAACATCCTGATAGACATAGGCCGTAGCTTTCTGCGTAACCGGATTGATATCAACAGACACAGGACTAATACCGCTTAGCAACACTGATGTAATTTCAGCACTGACAGGTACCACATCCACATTCCAGATTTTACTATCACCTGCTTTGGAATTGACAATATATTTCACTTCGCTGCTAAAATCATTTTTTGTCACCTGACTCAGCTGTGCTACCCCTGAAGTCTCTACAGCAGCATCTGCTGAAATTTCGAATGCAGCAGTCAGTTTTGTAATATCCACATCGTCGGGAATAAAGGCTGTTATTTGCTGGTTTGCCTGATCAATTTCTACTTTGACGAACTCCGTTTCAGAAAAATCAAAAGATAGAAAATTAGCGCCCACCTCAATAAAATTGATTTTCCAATCTTCCGAGAGGCCCTTAGCTGCCTCAACAGTAAAAACCACTTCTTCCGTAAAATCATTTGCCGTAATACCCGATTGCTGAACTATCTCACCATTGTAAACAAGTGCGTTTGGTGACGCAATGAATTCTCCAATCAATCCGGATTTGTCTGTCCCTTCCGGTACGTAAACGACAATGCTTTTCTCAACTGTATTGATCTCAGTGGTAAAATAATCCAGATTTGCGATTGAGTAAGCCAGAATATCCGTATTGGTTTCTTTCACGTTCACCTGCCATTCGGCAACATTTCCGTCAACCGTTTTCACCTGAAACGTAATCGGGTTGGAATAATTGATGACGGACTGACTACTGATTACTTCCGCGCCATTGATATACATTCCTTCGGATGTTCCTGTCAACTCGAAAGATGCCACCAGTTGTGTCAGGTCGGTTCCTTCTTTCACAAATACATCAACCGTGTTGGAGAAATCGTCTATGATAGCCTCAGAAAATTCTTCCGCCTCAAAATCGAAATTAACTATGGCAGGGTTAGTTTGAATCGCAACAACTTCCCAGAGTCGTGAATCACCTGCCATAGAAAAAACTACGTAACGGACTGTGTCTGTAAAATTATTTGTTGTTGTTCCGGATATTTGTTCAATATTTTCTATGAATGTATTGGCTCCCTCAGAAAGCTCAAAACGAGTCACCAAATCGTTAAGAGATTCTTCCTGAGGGATATACACCAATACTCTATCAGCGGATAAATCAATTTCTACCTTCTGAAATTCAACGTCACGGATTTCAAAATCCAATATCGAATTTCCCGCAGGTTTCACAATTACTTTCCAGTCGACCTTCTCTCCAATTTCTGAAGTGATGGTATAGATCAATGGATTGGAAAAGTTATTCTTGCTGACACCACTCTCCTGTACCAATGTGCCGATAGTCGCAACAGCATTTTGAGAAATGGTGAATTCCGGTGTCAGATTATTAAGGTCTGTGTTTTGAGGTACATAAATGAGTACTTCATGATTTTCAAAGTCAATTGAGACATTGCTAAAAGCTACTTCCGGTAGTTGGAAACTATTGATATTGGCAGCCACCGAAGAGACAATTACCTGCCATTCTTTGACTTCCCCAATTACAGAGGTGATATCGTACGAAACCGGATTTGTAAAATTATTGACTGTTACTCCACTTAGCTGCGCAGTACCTGCAATACTCGCGGAACTTCCCCGCGTAATGGTGAAGTTTGCAGTAAGAGCTGAGAGGTTTGTCCCGGCAGGAACCGTGGCGGATATTGTGCGGCTGTTGCGATCTATCGTAATTTCATTGATGGAAACCTCTTCAAAACCAAATTGCGTGATTTCCGCTATTTCAATGGCTACATTTACAGTCCATTCCTTTATTTCTCCGGCAAGCGATTCGATCTCAAATTTCACTTCACCGCTATAATCATTAGTTGTGCTTGCGCTGATCTGTCGTACCCCTGCAACAGTTGCAGTCGCTCCGGTAGACAAAGTGAAATCAGCAACCAGGTTTGATAAGTCAGTACCCTCAGGCACGAAAACATCAATCAAATTTCGATCAGAATCGATGACTGATGAAGCGAAGAGGACAGAACCAAATTCAAAGGCCGAAATATCAGCACCAGCAGCAAAAGTGGTCACTTCCCAGTTTTTCACTTCACCTGCAAGAGAATTCACCGTGTAAGTCAGTGTATTACTAAAATTATTGCTTGTCTTGCCATTGTTCTGAACCGTACCTTCAACTGCTACTGTAGCTCCTTCGGAAATATCATAGTTAACAACCTGGCTCGTTAAATCAGAATCATCTGACAGGTAAACTAATATGGACATTTCGTCCTGATCAATGGTTACTTTTTGATGGTTAGCATTGACAAAATCAAGACCACTCATATCAGCCCCAGCATTTGAAACAACGACATCCCATTCTTTTTCTTCTCCTGCCAGCGACGTGACATGGTAGGTTACCAGATTAGAAAAATCATTGACAGAAGTACCTGCTGATTGCTCAATTCCTGAAACTGTCGCTTTCGCACCGCTCGATAGATTAAATAAAGCCTTTAAAGCAGTGATATCTGTATCCAAATCCACATAGGCATTAATTTTCTGATCACCCTCCTTGATCGTTACATTCGAAAATTTCGCTTCATTCAACTCAAATGAAATAATGTCTGCACCCGATCTGATGACTGATACCTTCCATAGCTTTTCCTCGTCTGCCTGTGAAGTTACTTTGTAAGTAACCACATCAGTAAAATCATTGGAGGTAACTCCACTTGATTGATCAATGCCCTCGACAGTGATCTGAGCCCCTTCGGAAATACCAAAAGAAACGACCAGTTCTGTCAAACTTATTTCTTCAGATACATAAGCTATAATTTCTTTGTTTGCGCTAATTTCAACATCTGAAAAAGCAGCAGACGGAATCTCAAACAAGGTGATATCAGCGCCCGAATTAACTACCTGTATACTCCATTGAGTTTCTTCTCCGGCCAGCGAAGTAATCGAATAGGTTAATTCATTTGAAAAGTCGTTGACAGTAACACCACTTGATTGTTGGATACCGGAAATATTGGCGATCGCTCCTGAAGACAAATCGAAGGTGGCTTTTAGCGCGTTGAGATCTGTATCCAAGTTCACATATGCTGAGATCTCACGATTAGCTTCATCAATGATCACATTCGAAAAATCTGCTTCTTCAAAATCAAATGCAATAATTTTAGCCCCCGATTTAATGACTGATACCTTCCATAGTTTTTCTTCTCCTGCCAGTGATGTCACTTGATACGTAACTTCCTCACTGAAATCGTTGGTGGTAACTCCACTTTCCTGATCTACCTCATTGATACTGATACTTGCACCCGCCGAAACGTTGAAAGTGGCTTTTAAATCAGTGATATCGGTTTCTTCTGAAACATATGCAGTAATTTCTCCGGTTGCTGTTATCGTTACGTTCGAAAAATTAGCAGCGGGGATATCAAACGCTGAAATTTCAGCACTTGCACGCTGAACTTGCACTTCCCAACTAATGATTTCCCCTGCTGCAGATTGCACACTGTAAAAAACAGGATTGGTAAAATCGTTCTCAGTGACGCCACTCACTTGTCCTGCAGTACTGATGAATGCCTGTGCTCCTGCTGACAATTGAAATTCAGCCACTAATTTTGAGACATCTACATCATCTGATACATAAACCTGGATTTCATGCTCCTTTTCATCAATGGCAACTGATTGATAGATCACTGATTGAAAGTCAAATGCATCGACTAATGCGTCACTTCGGCTGACATTGACCCTCCAAGTTTCAGTATTTCCTGCTTTCGATTCAATATCAAATGCAAGTTGATTAGTAAAATCATTTGGCGTTACGCCACTTTGTTGTTTCAGGTCATTGACAAAGGCAGTTGCGCCATCTGACAAACTGTAAGCAGCGGTCAATGCTGACAACTCAGTATCTGCAGTCACAAAAACATTGATCTCATTTTCATTTTGATCGATGTTAATGTCTTTTATTGCTAAATCAGGAAAATCAAAACTTTCGATAGTGGCTGATGCCCGGGAAACGCTGATTTGCCAGGTTTCCACTTCCTGCGCCAGTGAGGTGACCTGATAAGCTACCTGTCCTGAAAAATCCAGTGATGAAGCTCCACTAACCTGATCGACATTGCTGACAGAAACGACAGCTCCTTCGGAAGCTTCAAAGTCGGCAATCAGAGCAGTGAGGTCCGTATTTTCCGGAACATCAATCAGGATTTCATTTTGATCAGCATCTATTTGTACATTAGTATGAGTAATCTGATCAAAATCGAAGGCGATTATCTCAGCGCCTGCTTTTTCTACCGATATATTCCAATAAGTAGTATCCAAGTCAGAAGACACAATTGTGTACACCAGTTCATTTGTGAAATCATTGGGACTGTTTCCACTCTCCTGAATCGTAGAATTCACATAAGCGGTTGCTCCTTCAGAAATATTGAAATAGGCATTGAGAGTAGACAGATCCTCATTTTCCGGAACATATACTTTTACGTTGTTCCCGTCGATGACTGTATGAGAGCTGTTGGTATCATCAAATGAAAATGAGTTGAGAGATGCCTCTCCATCTACATTTTTAAGTAAAAATGGATTGGAAAAGCTCCCTGCTTCTCCATCTACCTCAAATACATAGCTGTTAAGCAGATCCAAAACGACCCCCGAATTATGATCGTAATATTTAAAAGTCACTTCTTCTCCCGATGATCCGTATATCAGGAAAAAAGCAAAATACCTGTCTGTGGTTGCATTATAAATCAAAGAGTTGACCCCACGGCATTCACCTGCAACAAAAGCAGCAAGCAGTCCGCCATCAGAGTCTATCTCAATGTGATCAATTTTCACAACTCCTTTAACCGTCATTGTATTTTCAAAACCGGCAGGATCCACTGACCAATCGGGAGCCTGACTAAAACACAGAGTTGTAACAAAAACCAGAACTAATAAACACAAAATCTTTTTCATGGTGACTAAAGTTTGATATTGATTTATCAATTAATTGCTTCTAATCGAAAATTAGAAATGTACAATTCTTTTCATTGATTGTACAATACAAAAATCAAGTATACACCGGTCAATTCTAAGGGGAATCAGTGGACATTTAGAGGACAATCTCAGGATTGTTATTTGCCACAGTAGACATCTGGTAGACATGGTTTTCAATCAATATAATTTTAATGAATTGGA
The DNA here is from genome assembly GCA_038525605.1 of Bacteroidota bacterium. Classification (GTDB taxonomy): domain Bacteria; phylum Bacteroidota; class Bacteroidia; order Cytophagales; family Cyclobacteriaceae; genus JANSWY01. The sequence goes on along the minus strand of JBCBHL010000192.1, from coordinate 637 downwards.
TCTACCATTTCAAATCATTAAATTCTAGGGAAATCAAATTACGTAATTATGAAAAAGTTAAAGATCGACAAAATAGCTGTCAAAAGCTTTGTCACAGAAATAGATCGGGCTCGCATGAATACCGCTAAGGGAGGTGGTACTTTTCTTTTTTTCTGTCAAGGTGATAACGGAGAGACTCGAACTGGCTGTGGCGATTGTACAAACAGATGTAGCATAGGACCATGTCCAACGGACGATCCATGCGATGATACCAGTCAGGATCCTTGATCCCATATAAATCAGGTTTAACAAAAAAAGCGTCCCTTCTGGACGCTTTTCGTAAGGTATGAATATCGAAATATCCATATTGTCGCACGCATACTGATGAGGTATCGTGCCGACGCACACTAAATCACTAATCAGTCTTTTTTAATTCTGTGCACTTCTGTCTTGATGCCATCAGTAACACTCACAATGTATAATCCCCTAATCATGCTGCTGATTTCAGAACCAGAAAACTCTATGAGTTGGTTCTCTGAATTTTCAACAGTACGATCGAGGTATGTCCTTCCGGATAAGTCCGTTATTCTTATTCTGATCGTTCCCTCTGTAGACAGTCCATGTGATAGCGTAAACTGATCTTTAAAAGGGTTTGGCC
>JBCBHL010000191.1:0-13791 GCA_038525605.1 Bacteroidota bacterium | reverse complement strand
AGCTCGGTTATTCTGTGAAATAAACTGGGCATGTTTAATGATGATCGTATCGCTTACATTTTCGATCAAGCTATCCAGGTCAACAGCTGCCAATGATTGCTTCTCTGTCAACGCCAAAATGGCTCTTTCAGCTTCTTGATTTTGGCTAATCCACCCTTCCATTCGTCGCGCACCTTCTTCATAGTTGTTGAGCTGACTTTCATAGTATGCTTTGGCATTTTGATACTGCTGATACATTTTTGCTTCCGAATCGGAAAGACTTGCGGACGTATTCTTTTCAAAAGTACGTCTATCTCTTTTTACAATCCGCAAAGCTGCGAGGTGTTCATATTTGATATATTCACCTTTAGCATTACTTAGGAAATCCCATCCATTGATGTCGTCAATGTATCCATTTTTGTCATCGTCAATTCCATTTCCCGGGATTTCATCTTCATTTACCCAAAGCTGAGTTTTCAATTCTTCGTGCGTGATATCCAGCTTGGTGTCTAGGACAGCTACTATCACTTTTTTGCCTTTTTTAGGAAGTAGTCCACTATTGTAAAGTATGTTGAGGCTAATGCCCGGGACTGTATCTGTCTCGTAATCCAGAAAATGCCAGTTTATCAACTGATCCTCGGAAAGCTTTGCTGTTTTCCCGAGTGTACGATCTTTTAATGTTGACAATACTTCTCCCTGGCCATATGCAATTGATGCAATCAAGATGATGATCAGTGTATTAAGTAATTTCATTTGATAAATATTCTGATAAAGTTTGTTTTGATGGCAATTTAAAGACAAATCCTCCTACACTAAAGTTTCGGAGGGTAAAATCCTCCTTCACTAAAGTTATGGAGGATAAAAGATACTATCTTATCCGCCGTAGCTTTATGCATAGGTGGAGACTCTAGACAAAAGATCAAAGATAGAAGACTTTAGATTAGATATTTGATACTTGTACTTTCCATGGACGTCATTTACTTATGTCTCACTGCTTCTGTAAATTCTGAGGATATGTAAGCCTTCGCTAAGACCTTCGCGAGCTACGGCCTTCGAGGAAAGCTTCGGCTCACGATGTAAGATTGTTTCATGCTGGTACTGTTCTATACTTAAATATGGAGTTATGTCAACAGCATTCACAATGACGTTAAATTGTCGAATGATCGTTCCATTTGCGTCATTACCACCTTTCGCCACGAGGCTACAGGTGGCGCGGTCTGCTTATGCAGGAGGCTACAGCGGACAAGGCCTGCCTTCGCCTGAAGGCTTTTGCAGACAAGCCCGCTTATGCCGGTGGCTACAGCGGACAAGGCCTAACATTATTCAGGAATTCTTCGTAAACCTGACTATGTCTGTCATATTCGAACTTTTTGCTTACGTCCTTTTCGAAATATTTTTTCCTCTTCCCGGTGCCTTCGTCAGGTGGTCCTACTTTAAGCTTACCGGAAAAAACAAAACTTTTAAAGAAGTCCTGACCAATAGGTCTGGTACCAATGCATTTATTAGTATCGGAATGTTGATGATAATAGTGCTTTGTCTGACGCTATGGTTATAATTGACATACCATATGATTTTAACCTTGAGAACTTACAATTAAATGGGATTTAAATCTTGGTTTTTTGGGAAACCGATTAGCAAGTTGATCATTGAAGATGACTTCTTTGGAACCATTAAGGGTGAGTTGGTCAAAAAGGGTCAGGTGGACTGGAGCGTAATAAGGCAAGTGGGAGACAAGAAAATGTGGGTTCATTTTGGAGGTAGCGACAACTCTATCAACGAATCGCATAGAAGTATGATTATAGAGGCTTTGCAGCAAGAGCAGAATATTTTGGAACAAGTGAAAGTTCAACTAACGAGATTTTGTGGGGAGAGAGACTTAGATAAGACTAAGCTAGATGAAAACTTCACTTATAATATGATTTATTGTGACAGGGGCTACTTCGTTGTCTCTTTGATTTGGAAAGAAACTCTCTACTTTCTCTCATTTCTATTTAAAGACAATGAATTTACTAAGCTTGAAGTCATCAACCCAAAGAACATGCAGGAAATCTCATTTTAATTCATCTAAATCGATTCAGTGAAACCTCCAGATATGAATCTTAGGGGCCAAACAAGGTAAGGTCGTTATAGACGATAGATACTAGATTTTAGACAAAAGACAAAAGATCAAAGATTCATCCTATACCTTGTACGGCTACCTTACGCAATAAGGCTACAGGTGTCACAGCGATGGGATTCTTCTTTGAGTAAGATTGTTTCATGCTGGTATTATTCGGTGCTTGTAATTGGAGTTTTGTCTACAGCATTCACAATGACGTTAAAGTGTTGTTGGAGCATTCTATGGGCGTCATTACGAGCAAATATAAGTACCGTAATTGCTTGTAGAAACATTACATTTGCGAAGTAATCTTACGTGCAGAAAGAAGACTTTCAAGAAGCAAATCTTCGCTTAAGCTAAGGCTTACAATGTAAGATTGTTTCTCCCGGCAGGTTGTCAGGTTCACCTTTGGCCTTAGAAGCTTTTGCGAAGAAGGCAATGACTTCAAATTTTCGAATGATCGTTCCATTTGCGTCATTACCAACTTTCGCCAAAAGGTTATACATGACAAAGTCCACTTACGCCAGAGGCTACAGCTGAAACGAAGAGTACATTAATTCGGAATAATTTACTCTTTTGAGAAAGCTTTTTGGTGAATTAGACTTGCTTTTGAGCAAAGCTTCTAACCGTAAGATTGTTTCATGCTGTTAGGGTTATACATAATATTTGGAGTTTTGTCTACAGCATTCACAATGACGTCAAATTTCCGTTGTGTCTATTACCGTCAGGCGTTGCGGATCCTGCGTGAAGGATAGTAGCAGGCTACCCTGTAGCGCGGATAGCCTGGTGCTGATTTGCGTAGCTTATCAGTACACGCCCTTGTTTTTAAAAGCTTTGCAAACTTTGTTTTTTGGTATTGTTCAAAAGAACATCAGAAGAGCTATGAAAGCTTTGAAATATGAAAAGTGTAGCAAATGCTACACTTAGTGAAGATGTATCAGCAAAAGGTAACCTCATTAACCTTTAGTCTGGTTGTAGCTTTTTGGTATGTTCATTTTTGTCCGCCCAGCGGCCTGGTTGGACACAAAAACGAACCGAGGGGTCGGACCCTGCACCCTGCACCCTGCATCCCTGCTCATCCGGGTTTTTTGGCAGTCGCAATGGCGAACCATCCAGCCCGCCTGCGCGAAGATTTTAAGCCTAAAAGCTACAGCTAATTTCCGAAGCGCTAGATCAGAACTGTCTTTACGCGGACTTTTCCCCTGACAACAGTAATTATCTAATTCATTATTTCTTAAAAAGACTTTTAGTTGCCGAAGCTAATGAATGAACTCAGGTTGCTGGCGAGTCCTATTCTGATGCCCCAGTCGTAGTACTCTCCATTTCTAAATGAAGCGATTCCTTCTACCCGGAAGATTCTGTAAATGTTGTTGATGCTATAGCCCACTTCAGTGTAATTGCCTGACGCTGTTGTGCCGAGGTAGTTGACAAACATGGCTTCTTTTAAGCCTCTTTCTCTTACAAAGCCCAATCGCGTCAACAGTAACTTTCGGAAGTCATAGTGTGCAAAGGCTGTTACATAATCTCCGTTTGTACTGAATTGGTAATAGTCCAGCAGACGGAAGGCTGCCACAGGATCGCTGGGCTGTAACAGGGTTCTGTTACCCATAAAATGCCTAAAGTCCATAAATGACATCCGATCATCCTTCAGGAAGAAACCGCCATTGACTTTATAGGTCAGTTTACCTGTAACGCCTGTCTTGAAGCTGTGCCTAATGCCTAAATCCAGTAAACTAAAATCCGTATCGCTATCAAGAACTTCCCAGCCCGACCCGTAATTTATTTTCAGAACAGGGGAGCGGTCCTTAATTGCTCTCTTTTTCTTGTTGCTGATAACATACTTGACGAATGGTGTATATTCCAATGTCAAATCTGAGATGAAAGCGTCGTCTCGAATAAAACCTGTATTGCGCAGTTCTTCATTTTGGGGTCTGTTAGGCGTGTAATCTCTGTCATCGATATCGCGTATTGAAAAATCGGTGTTGTTGAACAGTTCAGTCCTGTCGGAGTAGGTAACGCTCCCGTCAAATTTGAAATGGTCGTTGATGGTCTTGTTCAGCCTCAGCCTCAGATAATCCTGCTGATAGATTTTCATGAAGTTTCGCTCATAGAAAAGTGAACTGGTCGTATTGATGATCGGCAGGATGGGGTTGTTACCATTGATTTGATTGATTTCCTGTCCGCCTTCCAGCGTCCACATTTCTTTGGAAGAGGTCTTCCAGTTGATTTTTAGATTGCCCAGTAGTTTGTTTCTCGCAAATGCATACCGCACAGTTGGCTCTATACTGAGCCATTTCAGTTTATCAAATGTCTTGGTAAACTGTAGACCGTACCTAAAGTTAAATCCTTCTACGGTATTGAAGCCTAGTGTCAACGCGGCATTGTTGATTCTTAAATGTGCTTTGTCTCCCACCTTGTATCGGTTGCCAAAGAGGAGGTCACCTATTCCAAAACCTTTGCGTCTGCCAACAATGGTGGAATCGCCTTCGGCAGCTCTTTTATTTTGCTCGGCAAGGCTATCGGAAACGATGTATCCTTTTTCCTCATACTTAGTGAGCGGTACCGGCCTGATTTCCGCCCAATAAGTCGAGTCATATTTGTACGCAGTTGAGTCTATCGTCATATTCATAATGGAAACTACATCTTGCCTTGACTCTTCCTGTTCGGATTCTTCTTTCTTTTCATATTCTCTCAGAATCTTCCTCAAATCCTTTCTGGTGATTTCCTTCTTAGTCTCCATCGCTTTGAGAAAGTCATCATCAGGCGTTTCTTTTTGCTCTTTCTTGATCTTTTTGGCTAGTTCGGGATCTACTTTGTCATCAACCACTTCTACTTCTACAGGGAGATCGGGATTGATTGTAATGTCATAATCACTCATGGTGATGAGGTAATCGTATTCTGCTTCAAATCCGAAAACTTTTCCTTCGATATCAAACTTGTGACTGATCGGCAGCCAGACTTTTTCCTGAATAGGGTCATAGATTTGTCTCACCCTGAATTTGATGCCATACTTAGAAGTTCGCAGGTCGAGACTATGGATACTCCACTGATCTTCCACGATGTTGATTTCTCCCGCAAAGACATCATCTCCTTTAGATCGGGGAATTACCTGGATTTTACTGATGGACCGGTCTCTGTCGATGAACGTGCCTTTGTAAATAAACCGATAATAATAAAAAGCTTTGGGCGATAGCGGTGAAATGGCATCAGCAATCAGCGGTTCATAAAAACTACCATTGACAAAAGGAGTGGGGCTGGTGTTGTTAGCATCGCCATTACTTCTGATAGAGATCACCCGCTGATTGTATTCGCCGGGTCTTTTGTAGCTTACCTCAATAATCGATTCGCTGGTAAATGCTGAGGTAGAATCAATTCCTTCTTTGGCAATTTTCTTCCGAAGAAAGAAAGGGGAGTTAATCAATCTACCAGATCCTTTTGTATATACTTTCGCAGTGTAGGCATCCAGCTGATTGACATGGTATTTGGCTTTCGCAATTGATTTACGCATAATCGTGAGTGCCGGGTCTTCTTTTCTGGCCGTGACCACTACCGTATTCAGCATGATGGTTTGTGCCTTCAAGGTGACATCTATCTCAACAAAACTATTTTGTACATCAACGACTTTCACTACTGTTTCATATCCCATACTCTGAAATACCAGGTCGTACTTTCCTGGAGCCAGTTTTAGTTCGAAAAATCCTTCTGCATTGGAGGTGGTGCCCGATTCGATGTTCCTGACATAGATAGTGGCAAAGGGTAGGGGCTCATTGTTTTCGTCCAGGATATTTCCCCTGATTCCCTGGGCTGATCCGTTCGTTGCAAATGATAGGATGATTAGAGTCAAGAGGCTGATTATGATTGCTTTTTGCTGATGCATATAGATTTTTAAGTTAATAGGTTTTAAAAGGTTATCATGAAAGTTTTATGATGCGGATTTTTGATTTAAAAGATCAGTTAAATTTTAAGTCTACGCAGCATATTCAATTCTATTATCCACCGGAGCTTTTGCGAAGGAGGAATAATTAATATCGTCATATAAAATTTAACCGTTATAATATTGAAAATCGCCTAATACAAAACTAAACGTGATAATGTCTTTAATTATCATAGGGTTTCGCAAATAGGATGCTAATAACTGATGAGAGGTTGCCTCGGGTTTTATTTATTTTTTTAGTTGATAAGTAAGTGGATGTTTTGAAGGTTGTTGGTGAAAATCGTAAGTGGATACTTACGACAGTTGTGTACGTAAATCATAAGCGGGACGCTTACGATAGTTATGGTTCCAATAGATTCAAAAGGCGTTGATAGTCTTCCTGTGTGTCAATGTCGTGAATTTCAGTGTCAGGTGAAAACAGGTAGATGTCTTTACTTTTTTGACTCATGAGTTTTTTGGCACCTCCCTGTGTCTGTAGCTTGATCAATTCATCGAAATATTGCTGATCGAAAATGGCTGGTACACCGGGACGGTTTTGGTAATCGGTGGCCGTAATTGCCTTCTGGCCTAATTGGTGCAAATCTATTAGCTTGTTTAGGTACTGGCTGTCAACTTGCGGTTGATCGCATAGCATGATGATTACACTTTGAATGTCCGCAGAATTTGTCAACACATAACTGATTCCGGTAGCTATGGATGATCCCATTCCTGATACCCAATTTTCATTATTTACATACTTAGCGTCAGGTCTGTTTGTCTTAGATCGAATGATTTGCTCGTTAGCACCCGTAACAACTATGACTTCAGCGGCTCCTGAGTCAGTGGCCATGTCTATGGCATTTTCCAACAAAGTGCGATTGCCCCAGGGGAGTAATTGTTTGGGAGTGCCTAATCTGGTTGATGCTCCAGCTGCCAGGATGATGATTGCTGTATGAAACATTTTATTAATTCATAATTCATAAACACTCAAACTCTAGCAAACCTAAACAAACCCTGGAAGGGCTTCTGCTTTGTTTATTCATTGATTTTACTAATATTTGATCATCTTTAAACCCCTTTAATTCTGCTGAATATCATGAAAAACATTAGAATTAAATTAGGATTTTCACTCAATTTTCAAGATCGATAACCGTAAAATTATGGCAACTATCAAACTAATTTTAGATCAAAATTACACAAAGAAAGGAAAACAATCTGACTCTACCTATCCCTTAGTGATAAAGGTATCCCATCGTAGTAGGTGGAAGAACATTCAGATGGGCTATCAGCTAACAGAAGAACAATGGGATAACCATGAGAAAAAGGTAACCCGCAAGTATTCAAACTCCGGCAGGGCAAATGCGAGAATCGCTAATAGGTGGGCTATAGCCACAGAGGTAATTTCTCTGCCTAAAAGTGAGCTTAAATCCTACGATGTCTATCAGCTAGTCCAATTGATCGAAAACAAGTTCGATCAGCAATCAAATGGTCAGGATGAGTCAATTAAGGAAATCATCGGAATTAAGTATATTGATGTAGCTCAGCCTATCATTGAGCATTATCTGATATCAAAAAGGTTTTCTTCTGCTAAATGGCTTAAAGACGCAAGTGCCACATTGCTCAAATTTCATGGCAATCAGCAGCTATTGATTCGTGACATTGACCATAGTTATCTTGAAAGGCTGGAAGCGTACTGGCTTGGTAAAGGAAACAAGCTTTCCGGATTGGGGTCGATACTTAGAGCCATCAGAAGAGTCTATAATGCCGCTATCAAGGACAAGAGCACTAAAGTAGATAGAAATATGTACCCGTTTGGAAATGGGGGCTATAGGATCAAAGCCGGTAGGAGTAAAAAGAGAGCCATTGATGTTGAAGAGCTTAAAAAGATCAAAAACTTGAACTTTGAGAAAGGCAGCAAACTGTGGCACGCTAAGAACTACATGCTTTTCATGTTTCATGCAAGGGGAATGAACTTCATTGACTTGGCTTACCTGACAAAAGATAAGATTTACAAAGATCGACTGATCTATGACAGGCGAAAAACACAACGTGGTGATAACGTCAAAACCTTTAACATCAAACTAACTACAGAGGCACAAAGCATTCTCAACTTATACAAGGAAGGTAATTATGCTGGCAACTTAGTCTTTCCGGTACTGTCAGACTATATAGAGCTGGTTGATGATGCGCTATTGCATAAGAAGTATTTACAGAAATTATTTTACTTCAATAGATACCTCAAAAAGATAGGTCAGACCATTGGGCTGGAAACTATCCTTACCTCCTATGTGATCAGGCATACATTTGCAACTGCTGGTATCTATAAAGGTATTTCTAAGCTTCATTTAGGTGATATGCTCGGACATACTGATGCTAAGACCACAGAAGCTTATTTCGCCGATTTCGACAAAACAGTACTCGATGAGGCAGCAGATAAAATCTTAGAAGAGTTTTAACTAGGTATTATTTTCTAACTCCTTCATGTAGACGAGGCACGCTATCCAGTGCCTCTTTTACTTTTTATAAACGAGTTGTCTTTTTATAGACTCAAACACTTTATAATTCCCTTAAACTACTCAATAACAGATCGTAGTGAGTCTGTTTTCAACATGGTATTATTCACTAGGTAATTACGTATAAATACCTGCAAATAAATTCGCTGTAAAGCCAACGTAAAAAGAATAGAAATTAAACGCATAATATTTGTAAAGTTCAGAAAATAAATACAACAAAAGTACCTTGGAATCGTTGTCTTCAATGTTTTCTGTTCTAACTTCGTATCAGAAATCAATTAAACGTTCAACAGTTTTTCATGGTGTTTCGAGTGCTTTGAGTAGCTGATAATCGTTTTTAAAACTTACTGTAATATTTAAAATTTATCAATCATGATTGCATTCTATAGCGATGAAGAATTTGACCAATTAATAGCTTCTTTAAAACTTTGGTTAACCTATCCTAATAAAGAACTCACTGAGTTAACAAAGCTGTCTCGGGTCACAGTTTCCAAATGGCTTAATGGTAAAGGAAATATCAATGCTGATAATCAACTGTTACTTTGGAAAAGTGCTACCAAGCTTATTTCAGATAAAAAGCGAAAGTGGGCTCAGCAGAAAAAATAGCAATTTAAAGAGCACAATTATTTTGATTTGGATAACCGAAAAAAACTAATGTCAAAGAAAATTAAGAAACCAATAATAAAAGAATATTAAGTATAGAACAGAGAAGAATAATTAAACATATCGTACTAATGATTTTAAGGTGACGGTTTGAAAGTAACAATTATTATAGCATATCTATTTAAGTATTGAAACATCTATGATCATTAAAGCCTAATGACGTGTCCCAGGCATTTGACTCGATTAATGAGTTGTTCCACTTATGCCGTCATTAAGTTTTTGTCCGTTACCGGATTTGTTTTCAATAACAATGTGCTTCGTCCCAACAAGTGATGCTTTAACACCCGGTTAAAAGACTCATAATTTTAAATAGATGAAACCACTGGATTACACCCTGACTTTTAGGACAATGGATCGCTATGTCCAAAATTTTAACGATAGCAAAGAACAGTTGGGTGATAAATTGCGTCAAAGCGTAATTGCTACTGCTAAAGAAATTATCAGGATATATGGTAGTTTCCTGATGAAAGCTCATAAAATAAAGCCTCTTGATGGCGAAAATTTGCCTCCATTACTCACTAACAACGTACAATTGGCTAAACTAACTAATAGCAGTAGCAGAACCATTCAAAGGCACATTCATAAGCTCATAGAGGCTGGAATCATTAAAGAAAAGTAATTCAGAGGCAGTAACGCCTCCTACAAGCTGTGGATAAGTGATCAAATCCTGTGTGTTAGGTGTCCTAAAGCAGAGAAAATGGTCGCTGAGGCGTTGAGACAACAAAAATTAGGGCTTGCTGATTTTCAGCTTGTTACAAAAAATAAAACGTCGTTTTGTCTGCATACAGAAATTGGAAACACTAAAAAGAATAATATAATAATAGATGGGGATAAGCAGGAAACACCTTTTCAAAGGCGTGGACTATCGTCCACAGATTTAAAAGATCAGGATCACTTTTTAACTGGAAACACGGGAAAAAACAAGTTTAACAAGAACATTGACTCTGCACAATACAAGCCAATTTTCAAACCTGACACTTCACCGGATACCTGCCAGATAGGCCCCTTTGAGCAAGAATTCCCCGAGCTAGCTGCATATCTTAAAAAAATCAATCAAAAAAATGAGCCTGGTGCAGAGAAAAATATCTCCGATGCTTCGCATCAGCCCATTGAGCAGAGTTTAAGTGGAAGCACTGGGAAAAACAAGCTGGCTTGTAAGGACAAAGCCTCTGAGGGTGTCTTTGGGACGAAGACCCGGACGAAGGAAGTTCCGGCGCGCGCTGCTGCGCGCACCACTTCCCTTAATTTCTATGCTGGAAAACTATGGGGTTTAGCCCTAAATTCACTTTATAAAGACAGGGAACTTACCAAATGGCAACATCAAAAAGCGCAGGAATTGATCAGAAAGCTGTATGAACCAGTAATCGAATCAAAACTTGCAGAGGTGCATGAACATTATTCCAACAGGGTATTCTGGCAAATGGAATCAAACATTAGAAACAAAAACTTTGAGTTTGTTCAACTGCCTAACAGGTACTTTGATATTAACAACCCAACAGGATTTATAGGCACCAAAAAAAGATACCTGGAAGAGCTGGCCAAAAAACATCACTTAAAACAAAAACTGATCACTGCTCAGCAAATCAGGAGGTATAACAACAACCTAAAAAAACCAGCAGAAAAGCAAAAACCCCTGCTTGAATTCTACCTGCAGTGCAAGCAGAGAGTAGAGAAGTTAGGTAATCCGATTCTTACAGAGAAATTCCTACATTCGGTTTTAAAGCCGGATCAACCTACCGCATTATACCATTAACATTACTGAAGTATGAAAACTAATCAACTAAGCAGGTTTGCTATATACACCGCTCAGTTTTTCAGAAGCCTTGACATTGTGATCATATTCCTGGTTTGCTTTATCATCTTTCAGACTTTTGAGACACAAACTTTATTCTACAGTACTTTGAATAAAGTAGAGAATCAGCATGTCAGGCTGGCAGCTTCTATTTTAGCTGCGGTAGTTTTTGATGTGACACAACTCATCTTCACATTTAATAAGGACAAGTTCTTTGCTCATATTTCCTTTCTGATTGCTGGTTTTTCGCTTATTATCAACTTACTATTTTTTGAAGTTTGGATAGGTGAATGGGATGAGATTGTTAAAAAGCTGGTAGTCTCTCTTTTATTCACTTCTTTATCATTTCTCTACACAGAACTGTTTGTAAAGAAGTGGTTAGGCATTAAAAGGCTGTTACACCTGGAAAACCACAAGCAAAACCTCAAAGAAATACAGCAAAAAGCAGCAACTCTGAGCAAACAGGCTAAAAGTAAACAGCAGCAATTAGATAATATTAAAAGGGCTATTGATTTACAGAATAAAGACTTTAGTGAAAACAAGAAGCTGCAGCAAGAATTAAGCAAAAAGATAGACCATCAAAAGAATGAATCTGAACAGTTAGCAAAATACAGCAAAGATCAGCAAGAAATGATTACCGATCAGCAAAGTGAGCTACAGCTTTTAGAGAACAGAAAGAAGGAAGTTGAAGCATATATCGAAAAATGTACCTGCCCATATTGCCAAACTATTCTACCCACTCCAAAAGCTAAAAGTGGGCATATGGCACATTGTAAATTCAAGCCTACTGACTAATAGTATTAATCGTACAATAGGTCAGCTAAGAGTTCAAAAATGATTTAATTGAAAAAGTAAGTCACCGAAATTCAATGATATATCGAAAGCCAGTTTTAGTGATAGCAGCTGCATTGAGCGGCTCCACTCCACTGCTGGTAGAAAAAACTAAGCCTTCTTCGGAACACCATTCATACGTATCTTTGAGCATTTTGACAGGTTTTGTAAAATAAAAAGAATCCACATCCGGTCTGTACTGACCCTTTCTTACCGGGGATGGATTTCCGTTTTTGATAAACGAACTCAATTTTTCCCATTCTTTTTGTCTTGGTAACCTCACTGTAACATCTACACCAAAAACACCTTTGATCTGTTTTTCTTTCCACTTGCAAAAAGCAATCGCTTCCTCCTGTAAAATATTGAGAACCGGACTAAATTGTTCTACAATAGACCATCTTGTAGCAACCGCTGTACTGAAAATAATCTCGTCCTTATATTCCAGGTCATAGGCATATTCCTTCCATTCGATTTTATTGACTTCTCTATTGTGCAAATAAAGGTTTTCAACAATAGAAACATTAAGCACTTCCTCAATAGAACATTTTTTAAAAGTGGTTAATATTTCAATTTCTGACTTTTCTGGAACAAAGATTGAGTTTTCAAAATTCAACAAATGTCTGTGTAAAAGAACCAGTTTTTTACCCGGTTTAAACTTATGCATTTGTAAAGGTTCAAATTCGTCAGGTTTATGAACTGATGCCACAAATATTGCTTCCTCATTCGGTTCCAGCTTCCAAATATTTACTGGATAAACTAAATCAAAATTGTAAGAGGTTCGATTAAACCAAAAACTGGTGTATGTTTGATCTGACTTAAAGTAGAGAAAGTTGATAGGCAAGTAATTAAACCCGCTAAACGACTCAGTGTCCCATATATCTTTATAGACAGTCTTCTGTTTGCGCCAGAAGCCATAAAGGTCTTTCTCTTTATAGTTTTGGCTAAATGCGTTGAACGAAAGCAACAGCGTAATTAATAATAACCTGATTTTCATATAGTATTAAAATTTAAGAATCAAGGTGTTTTTCAACTCAATAGAATTAACTCATAATATTAATTTTTTGTCTTTCTATTAAAATTATCACCTTTTTGAGCCGAGTTTCTATCTCTTTTCACGTTGGTTTAGGCTTGTTTATGGGTGAGACTATATCTGCTATTGCGTCAGCTTCATTCATTAATAACTGCTAAATCAACCTGATAGAGTGCAACGATTTTTTTATGAAACAGAGAAAAACTTAATTAAGAGATCAAGCTTTCCTCTCATAAAAACATTTACAATTGTTTTATCAATGCTTCAGAAATATTGTATTTGTTTAAAAGCTTCAGTACTTCTTCTGAAATGATCAAATCCCCATCATGAATACTAAAATCGTCCTTTTTGTAAACACCATTGATTCTGAGAAGGAAAAAATCAGGTAATTTCTTATTTGGATATAGTTCCAAAAAGTTTTCTGATTTAGTTATTTTTATCGTGTCAAAACCAATGATTCCAGAAAATGATGATTCTTCTAACCCTTCTTTGAGGTTGTTGGAAATACAGAAAACAGGTGAAGATGTTACTATATCATCTCCGAGCCAACCTTCAAATTCTAAGTGTAACTCTTTGATTTTCCAAGGGATTTTTCTTTTGTCATAAATAGTCATTTCCCCTATATATACTGAAACTTCAGGTTCTATTTTAAAAAATTTCATATTTAAAATTATCTAGTTGGCGGAGAAAATTGATTCCCATAAAGATCATCAATTTCTTTTGCTTTATCTAATAATTGTTGCTTAGTTGGAATTGTACCTGTCTGATCAAAAGGTTTATAAAAATTATTCCATTCTGTTCTTATTCTACTCAAATGTCAATCTGAATTTATGTTTTTTGGAATACCCCTTAAATTATCAAGCGAGTGCATTTCGTAATAACTTCTATCATCTTTAAGCTGATCGTAGGGGAATCTCTGGCACACTGCTGCTCAAGTTCAGAGTGACAGGGGAGTCGACTGCGGACAGACGG
>JBCBHL010000190.1:0-13828 GCA_038525605.1 Bacteroidota bacterium | reverse complement strand
GAAAAAAGCCTCATCGGAGAAATTAGCTGGCGAGCGATGGGATATAATGAGTAGAAGTACACAGCAGCTAAAAGACCGAAAACTCAGTGAAGGTGCTCTTAGAGAAGGCGATACTATTACCAGTTTTAACTTACCGGACGTAAATGGCAACCTGGTATCTCTCGACCAGATTCTTGAAGAAGGGCATGCCGTTATCTCATTTTACAGAGGAGGCTGGTGTCCTTATTGCAATATGGAATTAAGGGCACTCCAGCAGATATTGCCTCAAATTAAAGAAGCAGGAGCAAATCTGATAGCGATATCACCGGAAACGCCTGATAACTCTCTTACGACAAGCGAAAAAAATGAACTTTCTTTTTCGGTATTGAGTGATGTAGATAATCAGTATGCCAAATCCCTGGGACTGGTATTTCAAATGCCAGCTGAACTACAGGAATTATATGCTTCATTCAATCTGGATGTGAAGAAACACAACGGTAACGATGATTTTGAATTGCCAATGCCAGCAACATATGTGGTAAGCAAAAGCGGAAAGGTCATCAAAGCATTTGTTCCCGAGGATTATACCGAAAGACTGGATCCTGAAGAGGTGCTATCAGCTTTAGAAAATATATAAATAAAAAATTAAGGTATCATTTCCGGCATCCCTTCCCGAGTGCCGGAAATATCTAAAATTTGTAATAAATCAAGATTTGAAATTTACGTTTGAAATCTTCCCGTTCGATAAAAGAAACTATATTGGTTATTGTATTAAAATCAGCTATTGAAGCTTCTGAGATGTCACTTAGTCCATGACTGTAGCGCAAAGCCATATCGAGTTTTTCACTAAGCTTATAAATCAGGTTAAAATTCAAGCTAAATGATAAAACTTCAAAATCATTCAAATCAACTTTTGTATTGGTAAAAATTGCTTGTGATTGAATGCCATAGGAGATTTCAGGGCCTACACCAATACTTAATTTACTCAGTAGTGAATAATTAAGACTTGTGTTAAATAACAAATGTCTGATCCTTATTCTTCTTGCAACTGAATTATCATCATCTCTGGTATTATATCCTTCGTTTGAAAAGCCTACTTCTGAAAACAAATGCATTCGTGCGTTGAAAGCTGTTTTCAAAAAAAGCCCTGTTTGATAGCCAATTCTTGCCTTTGGTTCATTTAACCCTATCTCGTTCGAGGAATGATTACTCAAAAGTAAACTTCCATAAATTCCCGATTTTGGTTGAGCAATGGCCGAAACAGAATTCAGCATAGAGATCAATAATATTAAAACCGTTAAATGTGGTATTCCTCTACCAGCCAATGTAATATTTATTTTATTTTTTACCGCAAAAATGGCTCTTAGATTTATCATTTAAAAGTGCTAACCGATTAAATTCCCATCATCATCCCACTCCGCTATATCCATCCGGCTGTTTTGATCGATGCATTTATCCAGCCATTCTTTTTCATAAGCCAACCCATGCCTTTTGAGCTCTTCTTCTGGTACTCCGTCCCAGACGGAAGGAACATTTCCTTTGTAACCCAGGTCTTCAATGCCCATTTTACTGGTGTAATAACCTGTTAAAGTAAGGTCACGCATCAGTGAGAAAAACCGAATTCCCTGCGTTTGTTTACTCATAGGTAAATCGGGAACCGGATAAGCAATAGTATCCAAAATAGCTTTTTGCTGCTCCGGGAGGGCTGCTTTAAATTCCAGATTATAAGCTTTATTGGAAGCATTGTCAAGCCACATCAAACCACCTCTGATCGGCATCTGATGTTTAGGAATGTCTTTGACAATAAATTCTATGAATTCCGGCACTCCGGCATCTGTAGCACCTCCGATAGTAGCGTTTGCAGGCAAAATAAGGTCGCATAAAACAGCTATTGAACTGATCTCGTGTTCAGAGAAGAAAACTTCAGCATTCAACTCTGCGTCATTTTTCTTTTCTTTCTCTGTTCTGCCGTAATGTTTCTCTTCCGGTTGAACATCGACGTTGGCGATATCAGCTGCTTTCTCCTCCGGAGCACAGCCAGTCACCAATGCGCCGCCAGCCAGTGTCCCTAACAATAATGATTTGATTGATTCTCTGCGATCCATTGCTTAAATATTTCTTTGTTTGATCTGATCTATGATATACTCTGATGTTCTCCAGGCCAAGGCCATAATGGTCCAGGTTGGGTTTTTATCCGCCTGAGATACGAAAGGCCCTCCATCAACGACAAATACGTTGTTGGCATCATGTAACTGCTCAAATTTATTGGTCACTGAAGTCTTCGGATCGTTACCCATTCTGGTGGTTCCGACTTCATGAATAATCCTCCCGGGTGCCAAAAGGCCATAATCCTGATCTTTGCCAGGTTTCTTACCCATCAGCTCGCCACCCATAGCAGTTAATACTTCCTCAAAAGTATTGTGCATATGACGCGCTTGTTTTCTTTCAAAATCCGACCATTTGTAATTGAAGCGAAGCACCGGAATACCAAATTCATCCACAACTGTCGGATCAATTTCACAGTAATTATCCTTCATGGGAATAGATTCACCCCTGCCGGAAATACCAACTACAGAACCGTAAAACCTTTTCACATCATCTCTCAGCTTATCTCCATAGCCGCCAATATTTTTTCCAATGTACTTATTCATTCCAGCCGCTCCAAAGCCAAAACCATAGGATGGCATTCCCATTCCGCCCCACACCTCTATGTGATAGCCTCTTGGAAAATCCAGGTTTTTATTGTCCAGCCACCAGGGCGTATATACATGCATCCCGCCTACGCCATCTTCATTGTATATTTTACGATCCATCAGCGCTGGAATAAATGCCGCTCTGCTGGCACCCGTAGAATCGTGAAGGTATTTGCCAACATGATCGCTGCTGTTTCCCAGTCCATTGGGATGTTGTGCACTTTTGGAGTTCATCAAAATTCTTGCAGACCCACAGGCAGAAGCCGCCAAACCAACCACTTTACCGCGGAGTTTGTACTCTTTTCTGTCATCTTTATTGATATAGGAAACACCAGTTGCCTTGCCTTCTTCATTCGTAGTAACTTCTCTTACCATCGCATTGACGAACAGATCGATCTGGCCTCCGGATTTTTGTGCCGGGAAAATCAGGCAACTGCCTGAAGAAAAATCTGCATAAGCCAGACATGCTCGACTACACTGACCACAATAAAAACAGACTCCTCTTTCACTATTGATCCGCTTGGTCAGAATAGAAAGCCGCGAAGGTATCACCGGGATATTCATCTTCCTGGCGCCTTTTATATAGTACATTTCATGTAATCTTGGCTTGGGTGGCGGAAGAAAGAAACCATCCGGTTCATTTGGTAAATTCTCTTTGCTTCCAAAAACCCCTATCAGCTTATCCACTTTGTCATAGTAGGGCTTGATGTCATCATAACCAATAGGCCAGTTTTCACCTAAACCATCTATACTTTTTCTCCTAAAATCTTTAGGACCAAACCTGAGAGATATTCGCCCCCAATGATTAGTTCTGCCGCCAAGCATCCTGGACCGAAACCAATCAAATTGTGTTCCTTCAGCGTTTGTATAAGGTTCTCCTTCAATTTCCCAGCCGCCGTAGGCGCTATCAAAATCTCCAAATGGTCTCACTGTATTGGCTCCACGGCGAGGTGACTCCCAGGGCCATTTCAACTGGGTTTGATGCTCGGGATTTTTGGGATCAAAATAGGGACCTGCCTCCAGAACAGCAATTTTTAAGCCTGCTTCCGACAGAACCTTAGTGGCCATTCCTCCGCCGGCTCCAGATCCCACAACAATGACGTCATATTCACTGGGTGATTCTATGATTTGCATTTAGGTTAGGTTATAGTTGTCATTTAAATTAATTCAAAAGTTGCCTGCATCTGCTTTTTGGTTAAAGCAATTGCATCATTGGCATTCATGCCATTCAGCTTTGCGTTAAAAGGTTCGGCTCGTATGGGTCCGTCATAGCCAATATCATTCAAAGCGGTTAGAAATGATTTGAGGTCAATTACCCCTGATACACCTGGTAGCTCACGCTCATAGTCCAGCTGCTCATCGGATGTTCTTCCTTTCACAGCATCGTTGAGATCGCAAGTTACGATTTCATCTGCTTGAAGAGATTTTAAATCGGTAGTAGATTCCCCGGCGCAAAACCAATGAAAACTATCCAGTTGAATCCCAATGTTATTGGAGCCTGATTCTGCGATCAGTTCCCGAGCCTCTTTCAGTGAACTTATGAAAGGATGTCGCTTCCAGGCCATCAGTGTTTTAGGGCCTACGTACTCTATTCCAAGTTTCACATTAAAATCGGAAAGCACATCGGCGGTTGCTTTTAATCTACTAGCATGCTGCCGGAAGTTTTTGAGATAGGTTAACTCATCGTGTGTAGGCATAATCCAGGTACTACACCGGGAAATATTCAAACGTTGTAGTAAAGGGCCCGATTTGGAAAGTTCTTTTAAGCCTGATTGAAATGTCTGCTCATCTTTTCTAAATTCTACAGGAAGATTGAGTGCGTCCCATGAGATATTCACAGATTTCATTTCCTCATAAAAGTCTACAGCCTTCTGCCGACCTTTCTTTAACAAGTCATTGAATAGTGGCACAATGGCCTCAAAGCCATTTTGAATTGCGAGCTGCAAAAGCTGATCCTGATTTACTGAAATTCCTATTGTACCAGGATTCAGGCTCATTTTAAAATTGCTGTTGCCAGTCATTGAGCCTGCCAGACAGGAAAAGGGTAAAAATGCCAGCGCACTTACAGCAGTACCCTGCTTTAAAAATTCTCTTCGGTTTAGGTTAGGCATGTAGAGTTCAATAAAAGCTGCTAGCTAAATTTAATCATTTTAGTGATCAAAATAGCCGATAGAACTAAAAACTAACTCTATGCGAATAGACATTATCACTTTAGATTTTGTATTGAGTGATTTTCGATAACATGAAGGTGCAATTTGCACTGTTCATTAACTATGAATTCATGTACAAAATTGAGTGATGATCAAAATCAGAAAACTTATACTAAATCTGTCGTGATGTCCTTTATTATATTATAGATTGTGAAAATGTAAATACGTAAGAAAAGAACTTAATCTGAATTATAAATCGTCCAGATTAAAGTCCTGAATTGCTGTTCTTAGTTCTTTTTCAAGCATACGCTTCATATATAGCTGACGAACTTTCCAGATAGTGAACCCTATGAATATAAACAGAAGTATGTAGTAGATTGCATCCCATAGCTGAGCAATTTGCTTTTCCCTATTCAATTCACTGAAATAACTGGTTGTAAGAATATCCATTTTAAACTGATCTCTGATCTGAATGAGCTCAGACTGCCTGTCAATAAATTTCTGATTCTCCAGCTCATATCGGTTGGCATATTTGTCTGATAAAAGAAACTCTCCTTTTTTGAATTCAATTTTTCTCAGTAAAGAAAACAACTTATAGTTACTGGGAGTATTTCTTAAATCATTGAAATATGCGACACAATCATTCCCATATTCAGAGGCTTTATTTAAATCGCCTGATAAGAAATACATATTTGCCATATCAAGTTTGGTAATGAAGATTTCCGAGACCTTTTGTCTTTCTTCTTTATGGATCAATGCTTTCTGAAAGTTTGCCTCAGCTAAATCGAAATTGTTCTCTGATAGGTAAGTATTAGCTATATTGTGATAAGCTTTGGCCAGATATTTTGTTTTAGAAACCATCCGATATTTATGCTTCAACACGAGATTGAAATACTTTCGCGCTTCCTCGTAATTCTGATTAGTACTGAACGCCAGACCTAGCATATTTAATGAATTTACGACAATGTAGTCATCATCGAGGGTTGTAGAAATCTCATACGCTTTTTTGAACCAGGTGAGTGACTCATCAAGATTATTCTGTTTTTTATAAGAATAACCTATTTTATAATTCAGCTCAGCAATCCAATAATCTAAAGTATTAGCTGTCGCGATGTTTAGACCTTCCTTATAGTACCAGATCGATTCGTCATATTTGAAATGATCTTGTAAAATCAACCCTGTAGTTATATACAACTTAATCTTACATTTGATCGCTTCCTCATTATTGTAATCTTTGAGCAACTGAAGAGCAGATAAGTTAGCTATTAGCGCCTTCCCCTGTTCATTCATTACATCTAATAAGTAGCCTTTCTGATATAGCGCTAAGGCTTCTCCATATTCATATCCGATTTCTCGGGACATAGATAATGCTGAATCTACACGAGACATAGAATGCTCTACATCATCGGTGAAGTTCTCATATGTCTTCTCGTTGTATGTGTCAATAGATTTCTCCGTTAGCGGTGGAGAAATAAATATTGTAAGGAAAAATAAAGTTGTTAAAGTCGTTGGCATAGTCGTCGATTCTCACCATAATATTCTGAAATATAGGCAAAAAAATATCAGGGCAAAAAAGAAACAACAATTAGTTTTTTTCGCCTAAAGTAAGTTGAGAATGAAATATTCTCATACGATAATAGGGAGAACGATCTTAGTTTAACGCCTCAAAATACGACATTTAGCACTAGAGCCTATTGTTCACAGGTCTTCTATTATCGTCATCATCTGTCAATGAAAAATCATCTGTTGGAGTTTCTTGTATTGCCTCCTCCAAACTATCGGATGTAGAACAAGATGGAAGGATGAATGCGAATGCTAATACTGCTAAGATTGTGAAAATTACCTTTCTCATGTTATTAATTATTTTGATTGAAAACAGACGCAAATCTACTGGATTTTACCGTCTAATTATATTACTCATATTTATCTGAAGTCAATTGATTTGTTTAAAATTATCATATGATAAAGCTTGTAGTTATGGAATACGACCTAACTCTATCTTATTGCACTTTTTAGTATTTTTCTTTTTAAAAATTGAAAAAGTAATTAGTTGAGACATTTTAATAAGCAGATAACATACATTAAATGAATATGATATCTGACTGCTAAAATAATAGTTATATATAACTACCAAACTAGGGTAATTTGTTTTTGTTTGTCACATAACGCTTTCATCTTCGTTAGTTAATTTTCACACTGAATTGAAAAGTAAATCTATCTGTCAACAATATCTGACGTATTGAATTTTGAATTCAATGTAATCCAGTAATTCAACTCCTTTTCTACACAGTAAAACACCTTCTTTAGCAGTTAATTTTATCTCACTTGATAACACTGTCCAATTACAAAAAAAAATTCAAAAAAAATTTAGCAATATTTATCGTAGAAAAATCGAATCTTAAATACTTGTACTTTACCAACAATTAATTAGATTTTCCAAATTAGGTCATTTCATGAAAAATGTAACTCTCGTGTAGCATTTCGGTAAACACTTTTTATTGGACTAATAGAATAGTAATTGATACTTTACCAGATTGATTGAAATGAAAAAAAGACGTTGTATCTTTTACAATTTCAAAAGTCAGTCAGATAGCTCAATCCACCAAGCTGCACTTCACCAAATACAAACGACCAATCAGAAGAGACTCTAATTGGTCGTAAAATATCATTTCGGAGAAAGCTGGTCCACCTACTTTATTGACTTTTCTCTACAAACCGCTGTATTTGGTAAAGCTGAGCACCACCGTCAGAAGTCTTTTGAATTCTCAATATGAAATCTCCCGTAACCTGCGGTGGCAAGGTAAACTCAGTATAGTTATTGGTATAGCTCAGGTTTATTTCCGCCAAAAGCTGATCAGTGTACAAATCAAAAAACATTGCTTTGGTATTTGTTTTATTACCGGCAGATAGTATTTCCCATTTCCGCCAGTTATCAGCAAAAAGATTTCTGATAAACTAAGACGCGGAAAGATTACACCTTTAGATTGTGAGCCTACATCTAAAACCGATGATGCTTCTGGTACTTTATTCCCTAAGTTGTTGATTGTAATTCCTTCATCTTTAACAGTTAATTCTGTCTGAGCATATGCCAATTCGCATACCAAAAGGCACAGTAGTGCTGCCACTATTCTTTTCAAAATGGTTTCTTTATTTTATGAACAAATTATTTGATCAAAAAACTAAAGAATATCCTGTTAACACAAAGGAACAACCCAAGAAATATCAGGCATTGCCACCAACCACTTCCTCCGTGTCACCTGGTTGTTTTTTGAACTTATTGAAAAGCACATGCGCTTTGCCTTCCATCATAATATTCCTCAAAAACCTCTCTACAGGGAACACCAACAGGGCTGTTCCTACATCTATCAGGAAGTCTACTACCGGTGTACTTTTTATGTTGACATAGGCAGCCATCGCCGACTGTAAAAATTCAATTATCAATACCAGCGTGAGAATAGTCAATGCACTTTTCAGTATTCTGTTTCGGGTACTGGACTGGTTAAGACGTGAAGATAGCACTACCAATGAGCCAAAAACTAAAACCTGCAAGGCATAAAACCACGGCGTCTGCCAATAAGGGGTACGGACCGTAAATGAAATAGGGTCAGCATTTTCTATGTTTCCAAAACTATCTCTCGATTGAACGTAAAGCGTGTATTTACCCGGCTGCAGGAAACTAAAATCTATTTTGCTGGCATTGCTCCATTCGGACCAGGTGCTATTCATCCCATCAAGCTTATACTTGTATTCCGTATTCAACAATCCGAGATAATCAGGTTTGGACATTTCAAAAGAAAGGTAGGTGTTATCATAGTTGATGATCAGTTTTCCACTGGACTCCAACACGCCATTCAATGCCTTTATTTTCTTCAAAAACAACGGATGCAAAGTGCTGTCAATACTTTCAGCGGTATGATCGAAAGCCAACAGTTGATTTTTACCCGTTATCAGCCAGTATTTATCTAATACCTGATCGTAGGTAATCATCCTCAATCCCGGGAACAGACCAAAATAAGGATGTGTGACGACACTTCCGATTTCGGAGATTTCAAACCATGTTTTGCCATTATAAATCCACAAAAAGTTATGAGAATCCCGAAAATAGTTACTCGATCGACCGATTTTGTCCATCCATTTTTTATAAGGCATCAGCCTGTCTACGCTTTTATCCAGATAAAAATATCCCTGGGTATTGATGAAAAATGTAGTATCGTTAATACTAGTCATCAGGATATTATCAAATCTGTAGTTATCGATTTTATATTCATTTTTCACCAGGACTTCTCCGGCTTCTACCATCACTTTGAAGATTTCTGAAGAGCCTGCTAACCAAATATTTCCTACTTCATCCTGATAAATGTCTTTGATGATATCATTGGGATCGAATACTGTCTTTTCAATCCAGATATCTGCCGATAATTCAAAGAGTTTGATTCGCTGATCATAGGTCAATACCAATATGTCATTGGTTCCTTTCAGGTGGATTGCCTCATCAATGGGCTCGTCTATTACGAGGTGAGCAGAGTCATCGTATACCTCGAACAATCCCGAAGTACTGATCGCCAGTAGCTTGTCATTGAACTTTATCAGCTCTTTGGTCTTACCTGCTGACCCATGAACCTTACTGTATTGATAGGTAATCCCGATAGGTGTTTTGCGGGTTTTACGGATATAAATTTTGTCTTTTTGTAGTTTACCACTGACTTTATCAGTCGTATCATCACCGTCCGTCAATTCGTTCTTTTTACTGAATATTTTTTTTAGAAAACCCGGCTTTTGATCTTTTTTCTGCTCTTCTTGCTTTGGGGGCTGTTTAGTATCAGTTTGCTCTTCCAGTTTATTTTTCTTCTTTTTCAGCAAGCGATTGAAAAAGCCTTTTTTCTTTTTCGATTTACCCTTGGTTGTTACTTCTTCACTCGCTGTTTCCTTAGCAGCTTCATTTGCCTTTACACGTTTTCTGGAAGAACCCTTTCTTTGTTTTTTGGATACTTTTGGAGCAGGCTTATTGACATCTCTTACGATGTAGTATACCTTATTCCTGAATGCAGTATCCTGATCAAAATAGAAAATGCCTGCACTGCTGGTAAGCCATAGTTGTGTTTCCGTTCGCTGTACCGACAGTAAGTTTCCACTGATTCCCGGCAGATGTGAATAGCTTCTTGCAGGGAATGAGGCCAGTATTCTGGAGAGCCCATGCTCATGACTGACCCATAATCCACCACCCACATCTGTATGAATGGCGAAAATTTCGTTATCAGCTAAACCTTTGGAGTGATCCAGCAATTCAATATCATTGGACTTAATATTTAAAAAAGCACAGCCTTCATCGAGTGTAGAAGCAGCCAGTAGTGTGTCATTGATCATCTGCACATCCGTGATGGCCAGCGCCAGCTCATCAACTTTCTCATTGATCACGAAAGGTGTGAACTGCCTGCCTTCATACCGGTATACCTTCCCTTCAAAATCCAGCACTATAAAAGACTTACCTCCTTTTTGTGGAATCACCCGTGCGATTCGGATATTGTCGTTGGAAAGCTCTACGGGCTGAAGTTCATCATTGCTGATAAGGTAGGTTCTGTTTTCCGTGTTAACATATACTGCATTGTCGAGTACAAAGAAATTTAGGAATTTGTCTTTGAAGCTTTTAGTAGTCTTACCTTCTGAGATGTTGTAGATGAACATTGACTTTTCGCTCAGAAAAAATACCTCATCAGCCAGGGAAGCAGTCTGAAAAAACAACTCCGGCGTAGAATCCGACTGATAAATTGGAATATATTCGAACTTGAAATCCACCCAGTCCAGCTTGCCAAACCCATTCACACATCCTACATATAAAGTATTTTCAGAATCATTGGCGAGTGAAATTGCAGCGGTAGGTGTATGGTAGTAGTCCCAGATGGTGCCATCATACTGATAGATTCCCTGATTGTGTGCAGCACTGATCAAACCATTGTTATCGGAAATTACCTCAAAATGGATCCCATCAGAATGATCGGAGGTTCGGTAGTGATCATCAATGATGAAACTGCCCTGTTGGGAATAAGAAACTAATGGGAAAAGTATACAGGCGACAAATGCTGTTAACAACAGCGGCATTTCTCTACTCATAGGTGGTGTGTTTTCTGAAGACTAACAATAACTAGTCCCATAGCTCCAATAAAATTAATGAAATAATATGACATCTCTCGTATTAACGCATATGATGATCGTGTTATTTTTTACCGGGAGAAAGGATTTTTCTTAGCTAAAGCAAATCGATGGATTTGCAGCTCCTTCATCAGGTAATTTCATTAAATTCGGACTTCTCAAATCCATATTTCAACTAAATTAGTGTATTTAAAAACCTTACAGTTAAATGGATCAAAGGCCTAAATTAAAAGTAAAAAAAGAACCGCTGGACTGGCTAATCGAAATTATCGGATTCCTGGTATTAGCAGCTGCAACTACGTACGTGCTACTCAATTACAGTGTTTTACCAGACCGTATTCCTACACATTACGACCTTGACGGAAATCCAGATGGTTTTGGCAATAAATCCAAGCTGTTGATCTTGTTGACTGTAACGGTATCAATGTTTGTCGCATTGCTGATCCTGAACAGGTTTCCGTACCTTTTTAACTACCCTACTACAGTCACTGCTGAAAATGCCCCTAAACTGTATGGGCAAGCTACCCGAATGATGAGATCACTCAATACAGTAATCGTACTAGCCTTTAGCTACCTCATCTACTCTACCATTCAAACTGCTTTTAACAGTCAGGATGGTCTTGGGAATTATTTCACTCCAGTCTTATTGATGTCGGTATTCGGGTTGATCATTTATTATCTGGTAAAAACTATCAGAACTGGTAAATCTGCTTAAAAAGAGGTACGCATTTATGCATACCTCTCTGTTATTTCAATCTCAATGCACTTACATAATAGTAGTGTAAACCCAAAGGCTACCGACGTTTCCAGCGCCGGAGAAATTGTTTCTACAAGCACCTACATACCAGGTAGGACCCCACCAGTGTCTGCTCAGACTAAAAGAACGTCTTTTCTTGCTTTTGCTTAAGCTAATGGCCTGAGCAAAAACAGGGTCACAAGGGTCAGATAAGCTGGCACTGTGTATCACAGCATTTCCAAACATATAAAGCGTTTTAGAGAATCTTCTTCTCTTCCACTTACCACCTTTTCGCTTCCAACCTACGATTTTAGCTTTCAGCTTCTTCACCACTACGTAGTTTCTCACCTTCACTTTCACTTTTAGTTTTCTGCTACCATTGTTACCATCGTTGACAGACTTTCTCCAGGTTCTGCAACCAGCACCGACATTTTCAGTTCTTCCGCCCACATTGTCCTTTGTAGACCTGTTTACCTGTACATCTTCTTCGAAATATCTGGCAGTATCCAATAAACTGACAGCCGACTCTTCGTTTAGAAATAGCTGCATATGC
The DNA here is from genome assembly GCA_038525605.1 of Bacteroidota bacterium. GTDB lineage: Bacteria > Bacteroidota > Bacteroidia > Cytophagales > Cyclobacteriaceae > JANSWY01. The sequence goes on along the minus strand of JBCBHL010000190.1, from coordinate 1,570 downwards.
TCATCATCCACATATCTGTCATTCGGGTCTTTTGATAAATCAAGATCCTCACCAGCATTATTCAGCCACTCTTCATCAAGTTTTTTCACTTTTTTCCAAAGGGTGTTGATTGGCATTTTGTCCGAAACATCCTGCTGAATGTCGAAATCGTTGATTTTATCAGCTTCCAGAATATCTTCAATTTCATTTTCGATATCCTCTTCGGACTTAAATTGTTGGGTAATTTCTCTGTTGGACTTAGCGACTCTCAGCAGCACCTCAATCTGGCTGTCGTAGTTTTCCTGCCAAACACTATCGGTAGATTCTACCTGCTCATAAGCAGTTCTGAATTCATTCCCTTTCGGAAACAAAAGCATCCCTTTTGCATGTCTCAACCTACTCAGATCGATCTGTCCGGTAAGTTCGCCACGCTTGCTTTTCAACTGCGCACTAGCTGTTATGTAGGCATTTTTAAAGTCAGGGTAATCAAGTAATACAGAATTGATAGCTTCCACCTGTGCAATTCTCAACAGATCTTCTTCCGGCGTTACTTCTACTGCATCCTGTTCCTGCTCACACCTGGCAAAAAGTAAAATCACGAGTGATAAATAAAGTAGTTTTTTCATAATGTTTAATCTTTTTTGTTAGCGTTTTTAAAAAAATTGAATTTGAATCGATTCACTACGATGTTCAGAAAAATCACCATTGTTACCCTCGTTACTTATTTTTTTAAACCTGACTTTATAAGTGGTGGATGTTAGTTTAAAACTGAATCATGTTTTCTTTTGTATCTCAAAATATTGCATCGATGACTTTACGTATATATAAAAGGTGTTGAATCAAGTTTTCATCTAGACTGGGTTCATCGGTTTTAGATTTTTTTTAAAATGTATCCATGTCAAACATAGCTGAGATGATATATATGTTTTCAATCGATACATCACTGGCCCTAAATGCTTTGCTAAAAAGTTAATTTCATTATACCATTATAAAATGGAATGAGATCCGGCAAAAGCAGATTAATGCTCTTTAATTGTTATCTTAGAACAAGAACCTAATTACCCATTTTATGCGCAGGATTTTCTTGATTATAACTTTAGTTTGTTGTTGTAGTCATTTTTCGCAAGGACAGGTTGACTTAGATGCACCGCGAGATACAATTGATAACTTTAATTACCCTCTAGACAATCGTTATAAGGACATTAAGCTACGATATGATTACGTGATATTCACAAGTGAATATAGCTTGTATAAGTCTAGCTTAAAGGATAGAGTAGTTTTTCGAGTAGTTGATTTTAATCAACTGGCTAGTTTTGAAAAGGTCGGATTTAATGAAGGGCTTCAAATTAGCTGGTCAGAGTTTCATAAAGGTTTAGATTTATACGAAAATGGGCTTAACTATATCGATATAGAAAATTCAAAAATTAAGAAAAGATTGATTTTCAGTGCTAATAATGTCGGACGAGCATCTTTTTTTTACACGGAACTAGAAGATATACTTATTGCTATATCAAAATTCAACTCAATCGTAATATTTAAAGAAACGATTCACAAAGGAAAAACACGATTTTATGAATCAGAGTTTAACTAC
>JBCBHL010000189.1:0-13841 GCA_038525605.1 Bacteroidota bacterium | reverse complement strand
CACCTGAAAATATGCATAACAAATCAGTCGTGATAACCTTTAACTATCTCGATCGAATTGGACATCATTAGCAGTGCTGGGTTGGATTCAGACATTCAGTGAATACTCCGGTGAAAACAACATCTTCATTTTTCCTATTTCTTCGTCAATAAACTCTTTTAGCTGTTTCATTTCTGTACTTGGGCTAGAATAGTCGCTCTTGAAGCTACATATGTGGTGTTTTCGACCGCTTTTCATCGTAACCACGAGTGAGATTTTATGCTCCTCATTGGTATCCTTAAAAGCACTGGTATAGCTGGCAATGTATTTCGAATCAAAACCGATGGATTTAATATCTTTAGCGACCAGTGTTTGCTCACCATTTTTAATCAGTCGGTTATTCTGATCGATTTTGAGTACAGCAACTGAGCCGTTATTTCTGAGCTGGATAATAGCCGCTCCTATCACCAATATCCAGATGCCCACCACAAATAGTGGACTCAGTTCAATGACAAATATGCTGATGGGAATACATATCAATAAGGCAAGGCCAACGATCAACCAGGTATCAATGAATGATTTTTTGATGGTAATGCTACCTGGGCTGGTTTCTACTTTGTAGTTATGGTCTTTTAAAAACTGGATAATAGGTTTAGTCAGTGTGTTTTTCATGAGTTAGTATAATCTAAAGTTGAACTTTCCAAGCTGGTTCGAACATTAGAATTGAACAATATACAGAAAAAGTAATATAATTTTCAGATTTTTCATGATTATTTTGCTTCCAACTAATGATTTATTACTAGAGAAACAGGTAGGGAGTCAATCTGAGACCTGGTAAAAAAAGACGAGGCTGTCTCAAAAGTTTGCGATTCGCCATAGCGAACGAAGTGCGGCTATCTCTATTTCGTTTAAATGCATATTTTACGAAAGAGATTGCTTCGTTTCCTCGCAATTCACGACTTTTGAGACGGCCTCAATCACCTAAATTTTAATTCGTGCATAAGGCAGAACCATCTCCACCATCACAGTAAATCTGAGGATAAGAAACAGGGCAAAACGGAGGTTGAGTGTAATTTGTGTTTCCAGTTCCTGTTTGAGTAGGCGTACAATTGCAATCTGTTGGCTGGCCAACATTCTCGCAATCCGGAAGAGCTGATACACCCCCTTTTACTGTTAATGAATTTTCTGTTTTTAACGTCGTGACGAAACTCTTTATTTCGAGCCTCTTTAGCGTAATCTTTTTCATGTTAAAGTTTGTTTAATGGTAATTAATAAATTTTATCACGTTTGGATTTAGTATGGATAAATTTTCGATCTTGTAACAGTTGAATTTTAAAATTTACTGATACTTTAAATCGAAAAAACATAATAAATCTGATGTGATGTACTTTAATACATAAAGTGCGTCTGACAGCAGAATCGTGACAAAGATTTGTTTTTACTGACACCATTTGATCGTATGCGACCAGCGTGATGTTTGAATTTTGCTTTGAATACTCTTCGAATAGCAGTATGTTTAATCAATGGATACTTTTACTGAGTGAATTGAGTTTCAATTCAATTTCTGTTAAACCAAATACCCTATATCTGACATAAAAACTATGAAAACTCTGTTTAATTCAATGTGCTTGCTTCTGCTCATTTCAAGTACTTACGGACAGGTCTCACAGATCGATAAAAAAGACCTGAAGGATATCGTGAAAACACTCAGCTCTCGTTCCTACCAGGGACGCGGATTATTAAGCGAAGGAGGTGAGAAAACACAAAATTTTATCTCTGAAAGCTTTGCGCAATCAGGTTTGCTCACCTATGCCAACGATAGTTACTTAGAGAAATTCTCGTTAAAATTGGTTTACTGGGATGAGACCTATATGGACACTTCCGATGGCAGACTCAATAATTTTGATCAGTTCGTGATCATGGGTGGTAATCCTATTAACGATGTTGTGGAAAAGGAGCTGGTTTTTGGTGGCTGGGGTTCTGATGAAGAACTGGATCAGATTGACCTGAGGGATAAAGTCGTTTTGGTCTTTATGAAGAACCTTCGGGCCGATTATGACCTGATGAAAAAGCTCGCTAAAAGAAAGGCTTTTGCCATGATGGCGGTGAATCCCAACAATGAAAAGCAGTTTGGGTCTATCAAGAGAACCTATAAAAACCATGTATTGTCAAAACGGTTTACACTTGCTGAAAAGAACAAAGACAGGAAAATTTTCTCTCAATTTGATACAATCAAAACCATTAACAGGATATTAATTCCCAACGATCGGGTCAGGAAACTCTGTGGTCAACCGATTGGTGCACTCAAAGCGCTTGCTCAGTCGAACAAGCTTCGGGATTTTCAGTCGGTAAAGGTCAAATTGAAGTATCAAAAAATTGAAGAAGAGGTTGAAACTGCAAATGTCATCGGGATGATTAATGGCAGATCGGAAAAGACGATTGTGGTCACTGCTCACTATGATCATTTGGAAAAAGCTGATGACCATTTCTATCCTGGCGCTGACGACAATGCCACAGGAGTAGCTGCCTTGCTAGAGCTGGCAGGCTATTTTTCGAATAAAACCGACTTGAATTATAACGTCATGTTTATGGCTACAGGCGCGGAAGAAAAAGGCCTTTTGGGAAGCTATTATCATGTCAATCATCCGGAATTTGATTCTTCCTCCATCCTTTGCAATTTAAATCTCGATATGATTGGCAGGGCTGACGAAAAGCATGAAAAGGGAGATTACCTCTATTGTTTGGGAACAACGGAATTTGAAATGCTGGATCAAATAGTGCAACAGGCAGATCAAATGTATCCGGCTTGCCAGCTAGATTATTCAATCAATGACATTGGTAAACTTTTTGGATTGTATGGCAGGTCTGATCAATATAATTTTTACCGGAAAGGCATTCCTTCTTACATGTTCTTTTCCGGCTTACACGATGATTACCATCAGGTAACAGATACCGCTGATAAAATCAATTACAAAAACCTGGAAAAGAGGGTGACGCAGATTGCTGTCATCATTGAACAAATTCAAAGATCAGGAAATGAATACTAATTTGAGTACGATGAAAAATTATCGGAGATATCGGTAAATCTGATGAGGACCAAATTCCAGTAACTCGCAGGTTCCGTCGAACGTGGCGCCTAATTTTGTCGCTACTTTGATGGAGGCTTTATTCTCTGGGTCGATGTAGCTAACCAAAGAATTTGATTTCAGACTTTCAAATGCAAATGACTTCACTGCTTTTCCAGCCTCTACCGTATATCCTTTGCCCTGATATTTATTGAACAGCCAATAACCCAGCTCCAGTTCCGGCCAGGGTTTGGAATTCCATAAACCAACCGTTCCGATGAGTTTACCCGATGCTTTTTCCACTATTGCAGGATAGCTATATCCTTTGAGTAGATAATGCCCAATGTAGGTGGCGATTAACCGCCAGGCTTCTTCGGCATTTTTTTGACCTCCGACGTGTTTGACGTTTGCGGCATTGCTGAAGTAGCTGGCTACTGCTTCAAAGTCAGATTCCTGCCACTGGCGGAAGGTTAATCGTTCAGTTTCGAGAGATAACATATCGTAAGGTTCAGATCTCATACTATTGAAGTATTGCCACAATTAGGGCAAGTATATTTCCTTTTGATGACTTCCGATGGATCAAGTTTTCATAATTCACAGATTCCGTAGAAGATTGCGCTTACTTTTATGATTAAACACAATTCGGAGATGAATCAATCAACTTTTAAAAACACTATCACCATCAGTCATACTGCTATCAAATACCCTAATGGCTACTACTTCTGCTTCCGCAGTTTTCACTCCTTCCGAAAATACCTCACATTCCATGACTGTTTTACGACCTTTCACCTCAGTAATTTTGGCGTGAACTTCAATCGGTTGCAGGTTGGTTTCAGATATTTCACATTTAGTGTGCCTTTCGCATATCGATATTCCGGTAAACTGTCCAATGCTCTGTTTTCCTGCTTGTAGGCATATGCCATCGCTGTTCCCATACAATGACAATCGATTATGGTGGCGATAATGCCACCATTCATGAGATTGGCCCAGCCATGATGTTTTTCTTCTGACTGCCACCTGCAAATAGAGATATCTCCTTCCCAGTAACTTTTGATGTGTAGCCCTTCCGGATTCTGAATGCCACAGCCAAAGCAGACATTTTCAGGCGTATGATCCTGAAAGTAGGGACTGCTCAATGCCCCAGGTTTTTGCGGTAGATGTTTTCCTCCTTGCTCCCGTAAGTCACACCGTCAGCAGGTTTGTAAATTACAAGAGTATCAGCCATCATATCGTGTAGCGCTTGTTTTCTGTCTGTAAAAAGCGCCATAAAGTAGCCAATCATCATGATACTCGATAAGATTCTACCAGCGTTTCTACCCACAGCATTCATGAAAGAAAGCTTCTCACCACCAGTAGTGACCACCCTTAGTCCTACAAGCAATTTACCTGGGGTAGCCTGTTTGCTACTGCTTTCCCATAGTGCCTGATAGGTGATCACCAGGACAGATGGTCCAAAGAAATAAAGCACAAGGCCACCAGCGATCATGCCCGGTGAAGGGTCTTGCGCTCCCTGATCTGTTGCAACTACAATAACGCCTACGAATAAGCCAATGAACATTAAAAGGACAACACTCATTATGACAGAATCAATCAAAATAGCACCAAGCCTTGAACCGAAATCTGCTAGCTGAGATTGCGGAACGGGTTCTTCAAAAGTATAACTCATGAATCAAATATAATGCAATTCAGATAAGCATGATAATCATGTTGTCCCTGGCATAGTTCAGTTGCTATTTGCTCTCGCCTAACTTTTATATTGAACTTGTAGTAAGACTTTCCGTTTGCACGGTAAACAAAGGTTGTTATAACAAAGGTTATCACGACAGATTTGTTATGCCTATTTTCAGTTGAAGTATTAGTTGAAATTTAATTCATAATTATGAATTCATAATTTCTTAAAATTACAAAGTTTGACATTTACAACATCGAAAATTTATCAATACAAAACTTAACGTGATAATGTCTAACGGACTTAAAAAGAGTTTTTTGATGCAAAGTACTGGCTGTTTTTTTGAATTAAGACATCTTACAAAACTTGACCTCACTTTATCGGGATTCATTCAATACATAACCTACCGTAATAAAGTCTGATAGCGATCTAAATGATAATTTTTTAAATTAGAAATCTGATATCCATATTTGATAATAGCTGACATACTTTCCATTTTTAATTATTGCCATTTATATGAAAGTAATTTGTAAACAATGCCACTCCGAAAATCCATCGACCCACCTTTTCTGTTCAAATTGTGGTTACCAGTTGATATCAACTCAGGAGGCGGTAAAAAGGCTCAATAACCGGATATCGCAAATAGAATCTACCTATCAGAGACAAATCAACGAAGTAAAAAGTGATCTACAAAAACTGGCACAACATAAAGAAACAGCTGAAGAGGTAAAAATTCCTCAGCCAGCTCCTCAACCGGTTTTCGAAAAAGAAATAGTAGTCCCCCAGCAAGCTGTACAGCCTATTCCGGTTCCGAAGAGCAAACCGAAAACAGTCAAAGTAAAGCAACCTCCCAAGCCACGGGTACCAAGTGAACCGTCAGTTTTCGAACAGCAACTGGCTTTGTTATTCAAACCTGTGACAGATGGCTTGGGATGGATCAATGGACAATATCTCAAGTATAAAAAAGAAGGAAAGCTACCAATTTTCCTGATGACAATAGCCGGTATCATCGCCATGCTTTTTGGCCTGGGCTACCTCATGCAGGTCACACTCGATAAGATGGGTATTTATGAGCCAGTTATCAAGGTAGGATTAGGTTTTGTAGTCGCTGTGGTTTTGGCTGTAATTGGGATGAGGCTTTATCGCAAAAAAGATCAGTATAATGAGTATGCCTCCGGACTCGCCAGCCTCAGCATCATCATCAATTATGTACTGATTTATTTTCTGGCGGATCTGGGAAATTTCCCCGTTTTATCATCCGCATTGATGGGCTTTGTACTCATCTTGTGCAATACGGCATTTGCCATTTTCCTTTCATTGCGATTTGAAACAAAGATTGTAGCAGTTCTATCTTTGGTAGGTGGTGCGCTGGCTCCTTTTTTCCTCAATTCCACAGAAGACAGCACCTTATACTATGGTTATTTGTGGTTGCTGGTAGTGGCAGCAAACTATGTGGCAGTTAAAATCGAGTGGAAGTTTTTGCATTACCTCAGCTTTATGATTGCCGTCGGTATCATGGGAGTGGCAGTATTTACGGCAGCACCTGCCACGATCGTGTTTTTCATCTACTATCACCTGTTTGCCTACCTGTTTTTCTACTATTCTTTTTTCAGGAAATTTCAGTGGAAAGAGCATTTGGGGAAAGTAGAAACATTTCTGCTGGCAGGAAACATGAGTTTCTTTCTTTACAGTTTGTATGCTGCCTATGATACAACCATGCTGATGCTCGGGATTACCTATGCTGTCAACGCACTGGTTTTTGCTGTAGTCGCATTTATCGCATGGAAAAAGCTCTCAGACCAGTTGAAAAGAATTTTACCTGTGGTGGTGGCCACATTTCTGGCATTGGCGATACCTGCGCTACTCGATCAGGGATTGATGGGACTGTTCTGGTCGGTGGAAGCCTTGCTGCTGGTTCACCTCGGTTTTACTACAAAGCTACCGGTAGTCAGGAAAGAAGGCTATTTGCTGCTGCTGATAGGAATAGGAAAAATAGCCTACAGTTCCCTGTTTTTCTTTGCCGAATTCACCAGCCTCCGGCATGAAGGCTTTTATAATTTCACTGCTTTGGGTCTGGTACTTTTAGCGCTCTGGCTACAATCCGCTAATCACAAAAAGGCACTGCAAATGTTTGAAAGAGGATTTTATTACCTGTTCAGAAATGGATTTCCGGTTTGGTTATCAGTATGGATGATGGTAGCTGGTTATCAGTTGATCGGTAATTGGGTATTTCCACTCTCCGTAGTACCCTTATTTGCGTTGTCCTGGTGGGGCAGTAAGCTGAAGAGTACGTTTCTCGTTTCCTTCTCCTTCCTCTACCTTTTTCCATTGCTACTCGCCTATCTGATCTCATGTAGAGAGACAGGAACACTCTTTTTTGATCAGCAGAGACTGTACGCACAGATTTCGATTGTGTTGCTGATGGCCTCATTGTGGTATTCGAAGAGTTATTATCAGCTGATTGGTCAGCAGGAAAAGGGCCTTGTTGGATTTGCGCAAATGTTGCGAATTTTGTTTTTTCTGATTATCTCTTTAATACCCATCACCTTTGCCAGGAGACACGTCCCCGAGCTGATTCCTGCGGCGGGCTGGCTGAGTCTGCTCATCAGTTTTGCATTCTATAAAAAACTAAGATACCTGGCATTGCAGATAGAATTTGCCATACTTTTTGTACTGGCGTTCGTGGCGACATTCTTTGAGTTAACTGTTCCGGTGTTGGGTGCAGGCATATTGGTACTGGTGATTATCCACCTGGTTGAAAGGTCCTACAATGAGGAGGCATTGAAAAAATCAGACTTTGGCATAACGTTGCAGGTTTCGCCATATGTGGTTTATTTGTTTCTTGCTGCTTTATCCTTCGTCATTTTTGATTTTGATTTCCTTTTTTATCCGACATTAATTTTCCTTACCTGTACGCTGGTTAGTGTCTGGCTAAAAGATAGATTGGCATTTATTCGCGATTCAGCTGGTGGTGCGATCAGCTTTTCTATAGCCCTGAGTATAGTGATCGCGTTCTTTATGCTGATCGATGACGTTCTGTTTGCACATATCCTCCTATTCCTATTCGATATCGTGCTGATAGCAATTGTTTTCCTGAATAAGAAAAGATGGTACAGTTCATTCACTTCAATCAAATGGTCAATTGATTTTGTTTTCTACCAGTTGCTGCTTGTGTTAACCTACTGGTCGATGTTATCCTTTCTGGATATCAACGCAGATGGCGCAGTGATGACGGTTTTGTTGACCGTTCATGCGGTGGCATTGCTATTCCTCGCACTTAAAAACAAGCTCAAGTTGCTCAACTACCTGTCGATCATTATTTTTTCTTTTACCACGCTCAAAATTGTCTTTTCTGATATTGCCTCTCTGCCGATTACACAGAAGGTAGTGGTGTTGATTGCATTGGGAGCTTTGTTGTTGGGAGCGTCTTATGCTTACACAAGACTCAAGAAATATTTCGATGACAAAGACCAGCAGGCATTCAATGAAAAGCTCATTGCTGAGGAGGAATTAAAATCAACTGAAACAACCGATGATCAGATTTCATAAGACCTACTTTTTACTCGCTATTGCGCTCTTCATCATAGAAGTGTTGATAGCGTTGTATGTAAAAGACGCCATCATCAGGCCCTACGTCGGTGACTTTTTAGTCGTCATGCTCGTCTACTGTTTTTTGAGGGCCTTTCTCCGATTTCCTATGTGGCCAGTGGCAACTTTTACGTTGCTGTTTGCCTATGCAGTAGAATTTGCCCAGTATCTGAATATGCTGAAATGGCTGGGATTAGAAGACAATCGATTTGCGAGAATTGTGCTGGGCAGTTCCTTTGAGTGGGTGGATATGCTGGCTTATACGTTGGGTGTTGTTTGCATTGTCATTATAGAAAAAAGGATCATGAAGAAAGAATTAAGCTAACATCGTCCTCATTTGCAATGAGGATGATCCTAATTGAGCATTTGAAATGCTCTTAGTGTTCTACATTACTGCACCTACAAATACTCCTCCCAGCGTCCGCTGGGATTTATCAATTTATTCGAAAGTGCCTTGATTTTGGAAGTGAATCCTATGAAATGGTGTTTTTTATCAAAAAGGCAATTCGAGAATAGCACTACAGAAAGCTACTCGCATGAAGAGGTAAACTCTTTTATGAAAACTCAAAACCTTTTAAATTGAAGAAATATATTGAAGGTGTTATACATTCTTAAGTTTGGTTCGGCGAGAGTATATTTTACAGTTCAATGTTCCAAGTGCGAAAAAGAAAGAACGATTAGTACTCAAGAAAATATTGGAGGACCTGGAGATGCAAAATGTGAATGGGGGAATAGAATATTTCAAGATTATGAAACTCCTTTTAAATATCAAGCAACGGAAAAGTATCTAAGTATAAAGCCAGTTAAAAATGTTCAAGCTTTTTAAACGAAATAATCTAACTAAAAAGATTCAACAATGGGCTGGATTAATCTCTCAGTTGATCAATAGTAATGCAGAGTTAAAAGCTAAAATTGACCAAGTTGGTATTCTCGATGGACAAATAAAAGTTAACGAATTCATAGAAAGCAATGAATTAGGTCTTGCTTACAAACATTTAATCTATATGATTTCAGAATCCGGAATTTACTTAACAGAAGAACAAATAAATGACATTACCGAGTTAGCGGGTAAATTGGAATTATCCGCACCTACGTTGTATACGCCATCTGCAATAGAAACTGATGAATTCTACATTGTTTTAGCATCGTTTAATAAGGCTCAGAAAAAGGTGATCAATCATCTGAAAGACTTATGGAAAATGATTACACCTATGACTGGTGATCAATGGATTGTCTGGAGTCAAGATCAATATGAAGAAGACGAATTTACAAATGACCAGAATATAAAAATCTTTCCTCATGGGTTTGGATTGAGTTACAAGGATGAAGAATTGTTTGTTGATTTCGACTTTGGCGAACAAGGAGAGTCTACAGGGTTCGACGTTAATCGTCTTTGGTTGTTCATTGAAAGAAACAAAATAAAAACTGTATTTACGAACATGAAACAGATAAAGAAGGTAGTTGACTTTGAAGTAGCTTCCGGACGGCTAGAATTCAGTGGATATGTCAACTATTATAAAAAATAAATAGGCTACAAAAAGGTGATAAATGCATCTTATATTAAATCCATTATCAAACATTGAAAAAAATGTGGATAGTTAACGTCAACGATGAACAGAAGCAATTCCTTGTAATAGAACCGTCTTTCTATGATGTTTTGGATCCTTGCGATGATTTTACAATTAAATGCCTTGAGGTAATAAGGAGAAAACTGCCAAATCATTTTACACAATTTCCTGATGGAACAATTTACGGACTAATATGCTATAAAGATTTTCTAGGGAATAAGTATCCTGCCATCGGAATTGAATGTAAATCAAACGCGGATTATAAAAAAATATATGGTTTTACAGAACTCTTCGATGAAGTTGAAATATTGATTGATCAAGTTGGAATTGAGAATATTAAAAAAGATGCAGAGTTAGTTGAAAATATAAGATGGAATAGATTAAAAGAAATTGGATGGTATTTTGAAAAATGAACCCAACTAAGTTTGGTCAACCTTCCTAAATCGTCCTCATTTGCAATGAGGATGATCCTAATTGAGCATTTGAAATGCTCTTAATAAATGCTGTTCGTTATTCATATTTTCCACCCTATAAAGTAATGACAAACGAGGTGTTAAGAGCGCTCCGGATAGTAGCGGCAGCTCCTGATGTGCCGCAGGCAATCAGGACTATAGCGGATAGCCGGGGTAAGCGCCCAAATAATTACTATTCCCTTTCGTTGTTGAATAAAAACGCGCAATCCATTATCTTGTGTAGAGATGCAAATACTAAAGTTTATCTGGCTGATTCCACTACTGTTCCTTTCCTGTCAGGCGACTAAAGAATGGACCGCGGCGGACATCAAACCTGTGAAAAGTTATGGCAAAGACTGTAACCAGTTCATTACGGCCAATCGAAAGTTTCCGCAAAGAGCACGGATTTCAATTTTTGAAAGGAACAACAACATTTACCTCTCAGTGGGTGATGTCAATTACTATGGGCAGATATTTCAGAAGAAGTATGATGGTATTGCCATTGAAACAGTTTTCAAAGAGTCATTTAGCTGCGAGGAATCGTTTGTGCAAAGGAGGCCGAGCGAATTCTATAAAGAGCCCTGGCTGATCCTTTTCAAAGAAAACCTGGATACACTTCCAAATCTGAGTGCCAATCCTAATAAGAAGCTTTTAAAAATAGGTGAGCTGCCTGCCGCTTTCGATCGGGTGACGATGGAAAACAACCTCATCACGATCGAAAGAAGATACCATTGTAACTATCAGAATTTCATCAATATTGAAAACCAGCGGTGGGAATTGCTGGAAATGGGCATCTTCAAAGATTCGATGCGGGTGAAAACCAATGGTGATGTCTATTCACTTAATGAAAAGACGCTGGAGTTTACGATTTCCTACGAAAAGAACGATGCGACGATCAATGAGGCAGACTTAAAGCCGATTTATGACTCGCTCAATTTCACAGATTATGATATTACTTCGGTTAATATTGTGGCATTTGCTTCGGTGGAAGGCGATAAAGAACTGAATGAAAATCTGGTGAAGCAGCGCAGCAGAAATGTGGTGAGGGCTTTGCAGAAATATCAGAAACCGGAAATCATCTATCAGATTGATGCTTTGGAAAACTGGGATCAGTTTTATTCGGAGATTAAGCGAACGAAGTTCAAAGACCTGGCAGAGCTGGATAAAAAAGCCATCAAAAAGATGTTTGCCGGCAATGAAGAAAACCTGACGAAGTTTGAGCCGTTACTGGCACGTCACCGCAAGGCCATTGTGAAGATTTACCTCACCCGAAAGCGGAAAATAGAAAGCCTCAGCAATCAACAGTTGGTTACAGCTTTTAACGAATCGGTGAGGAGTGAGAACATCAACAAGATGAAAAGTCTGCTCGATTATGTGCTGGAGCGGTTTAAAGACAGCGAGAATCCGAGGGCATTTATTGATCAGCTGGAGATTCCGCCTGCCCGATTCAATGGGCCTTTGTTGAATAATGTCAATGGTTTTATGCTCCGACAGGGGATGAGTAGCGATGAAGAGAGTCTGCTGGTTTTCGAAGAACTGTATAGGCTGTTTCCACTCAATGAAGAGGTGCTTTACAACTTGATTGCCATTAAGCTGTTGAACATCAAAAAGATTGTTGACAAGTCAGCGCTCAAGCAGGTAAGGGTGTTGCTGGATCAGTTGCAGATTTCGAAAATACCGCCTAAGCTGAAGTACCGTCCGTGGATCAATTATTACATTTTGTCTAACGAGTACTATCACCAAACCAATGACTTTGCCAGTAGCAAGCGGATGATGAAGAACATCCTGTCTATCTACAAGAACATTCTGACGTATGATGACCGCTTGCGGATCGCCAAATATTTTGGTAAATACTATCAGTATGAACAGGCCGAGCAGGTCATGCGACCTGTGATAGAAAATGAAGACATCCCCGATGAGCTGTTGTTTTACTACCTCAATGTGACCATTGCCTATAAAAAATACTATCAGCAAAGTTACTACCAGGGCCTGGTTGACAGAGCGAAGAAAATTGACCCAATCAGCTTCTGCAATTTCTTCCGTTCCAGCAATGCCGGAGGCATCAGTTTCCAGCTGTTACAATATGAAGAGCTGAAAGACATCTACTGTAATAGTTGTCGGTAGTGTAAACTCCAGCGTCATTGCGCGGAGACTGGGTAATTGTTATTTTTTGGAATAATAGATTTGTCGACAAAGCAATCTTACATGAATTAAGATATGAAGCAATACTCTTATTTGAGGAAGATTGCCCCGACTGTAAAAGTCGGGATTTTAAACTTCTCCCGACGATCTTGATAATGCTAACATTTGCGCTTTTACTCAATGTCGGGATCGCAAAGACGCAACATTATCCACACTAAGTGAAGTTTCTAACTTCACTTAAATATTTTGGCTGTTTCTTACAGCCTTTGCCTTGTGACTACTTGTAGGCCTTAGCCAATGTTGGTGTTTTCACTAGCATTGAAGCTTTGACAAGCTTTATCAACCTGGTCGGTAGTATGCAGAACAGTATTTGCAGGCCAAACCACGTGTCGCCTTTACCTTTCTCCGAAGGTCTAGCAGGCCAGGCAGAAAGTTTGAGCCCGCCCGACTACAGGACAAAACCTTTACCACCCTTGTCTTAAAACCACACATCATCTTCACACAGTAGTTTATTGATTACTTAGTAGTTAACGAATAATCATACACCAAACAACTAATAAGCAAGCGTTTTCTAACGGGAAGCGTTCGGATATTTAACGGCTAGTTAGGCGTTTGTCATCGCATAACTAGGCGTTGATTAACGGAACACTAGAGAATATTTTTCGTTGCAGCAGGGAATTGGGCGAAAAAAGCGTGTTTTTAGCGCTTTGAACATCAAAAAACCCTTACCAGTGCCAGGCACCAGTAAGGGTCATTTATTTGTAAATTAGTTATCTACTTACTAAGAAGGATTAAAACCTACTTGAAGATCAGCAGAAATACCGTATATATTGTTGAAAGTTATAAGCATATTTTTCATGTCGATGGGTTGTTTAGTTTATTAATTAAGTAATGGTTTAATACAGTTTGGTTTTATTGGTTTCCCATAATGAACGTAGAACAAGGAAATAGGTTGTGTAGATGGCAGTAAGCTTATTCTATCGATTGTCTTTTCTATATACGTCATTCTGATCCCGACGATTAGTCGACAATGCAATCTCAATCAAACCAATTCACGTCATTCCGATGAGATTGATGATGAACTAACAAAGTTTACAGAAATGTCATATCGAAGAATCGTCTTCGCTAAAGCTTCGGCGACCAAAGGAAGGAATCTTACATGCAGCAAGATATGCTTTGCGAAGATTTTCTATGTATAAGACTGCTTCATGCCTCGCCATTGGTTGTCACAATTTTAATGAAGAGGACAGAGTCGCCCTCACACCAATTCCAGTCACCGACGGGATTGCCTTTCGCCAATGTTGGTGTTTTCACCATAGTCGTTAACTTAAGAAATGCTTCAGGATTATATTACTTATATTTTTACCTTTGGGAGCCT
>JBCBHL010000188.1:0-13921 GCA_038525605.1 Bacteroidota bacterium | reverse complement strand
CATTTGATTAACAAATAATATAGTTGCAATGCTTTGTGAATTGAATATTATCTTGATTTGTTAATCAAATGCTTTCTACATGGAAGTTATACACCCAACAAAACATTAATTATTTACTAACAAAATCAACTTCAACTGCTTGGACAAAGCAATAACTTCAACCATACTTTCAACATGCATCAATCTTATTTTATGATAATAATTCTGCAATAAATAAATTTCCCAAAATATTATTCTACTTGGCCGAATGAGCAAAAACTGAATAAATGCTAAAATATTTAAACTACTATTTTCAGTAATTCAAAGGTCGCAAAACCAATTTCATCGAAAATCAAATTTGTAATATAACTGATTTATTATACTTGTCTCAGGTATATAATTACGCATTTCCTAATTATTTGTACCTATCCGCCACTCAGACTTTGGTCAGACAGGCATTTACTGTTTAACGACACCAACCTGTTGTCAAACAGCCACATTTTACAACTCAGCGATTAATTGAAATAGTTAGAACCTGTACTTCTAGGTTTAGAGGTACAAATAAATCACCGAATATGGTTAACCAAATCAAACCAAGTAAGAACTTATGGAAGATTGGTGGCATCATATGGATCTTAATCCTTTTGAGCCAAACCAATGCCAATGCACAAAACTGTACTGTAAACGCCGGAGTGGGTTTCTCGCTTTGCGCGAATGAAACATTGACACTCGACGGCCGACAAAACGGATCAGTAGCTATCAATGGAGAATGGTCTCAGATTGCAGGGCCTTCAGTAGTAATCGATAACCCGTCAAATCTGAAATCAACTATTTCAGGTTTGGAATTTGTAGGAGGCAATGACATAACGCTGAGACTTACTGCAACCTGTGTAGATGGTACGTTAATCAGTCAGGATGTCACCTTCACTATTGTACAAATATCAAATGCTGATGCCGGTGATTCATTTGGCGAGTTCTGTCCGGGAGTAGATGTAGTCAACTTAGCAGCAAATACACCTGGAGCAGGTGAAACAGGAATTTGGACCTCATCAGGAGCAGGTGTTGTCATTAATGATCCAACTAATCCTTCCTCATCAGTAACACTACTTTCCAACGAATCTGGTACCGCAACATTGACTTGGACAATTGAAAATGTAAATGGTTGTGTTTCTTCAGATCAAACAACAATTACAAATCTGGGAGGAGAAAGTCCAGTTTCTGCCGGGGCAGACATTACTTTAGATAATTGTTATTCAACTACGCAATCTACAAGCTTATCCGCCAGCAATGGTGGAGATGGTACTGGCGGTCAAATCGGAACCTGGACAGTTGTAGACGGTCCTAATCTGCCAACTATTGCGGATATTAACGACAATCAAAGTTTTGTTTCCAATCTTATAGAAGGCACCTACACACTTAGATGGACCGTAGAAGGTCCATGCGTTAATGGCATGGATGAAATGATGATAATCGTTGCAGCACCAGATCAGGAAATAACTACGGCAGATGCTGGAAGCTCAACTGCCTATTGTGATGGCAGGGAATCTTCATTTCTCATTGGGAATACACCTGAATACGAAGATGAGACGGTATTGTGGGAGTTCATTTCAGGTCCTTCAACACCAACTATTGAAAACCCCAATTCACCCGTTACAGCAATATCCGGATTAAACGGCGGAGGTAGTGGCAGCTATCTATTTAGTTATACAATTAACAATGCCGCTATTGCCTGTAGCACCGTAGATCAGGTGAACATTGAGTACATTTCACTCCCAGTATTAACAGTAAATAGTGGAGAAGATTTTATAAATGTATCCTGTGGCGCATCTACAGCAAACATTCCGTTTTCTACAGTAGGAGGCGATAATTTTGATATTCGATATAGCATCATAAATGGACCAACAACTGCAGGCCCAGCCACTAATAATACCAGTCCCATTACGATTGACGGTTTAGAAACTCCGGGAACCTATACAGTTAGGGTAACAGCTGAATCTACTTCGTCTTTTAGAAACAGCTGCCCGGCTTCTTTTGTAGATATTAATGTAGTTGTATCAGATGAACCAACAGCATCAAATCCAGGTACAGCACAAACACTAGCGTGCAACGTGACATCTACAGCATTACAAGGCAATAACCCAATTATCGGCACTGGCACATGGTATCAGATAAGCGGTCCAAATACGGCAGTCATTGTAGATCCAAATGATCCCGAATCGATTGTGAATGGTTTGGAAGCTGGTCAGTATGAGTTTAAATGGGTAATCAGCGCAGGAGTAGCATGCCCAGCAAATGAGGGAATAGTAGCAGTAAATGTTTCTACCATTGCACCGACCACCTCTGTGGCGGGTGCTAGCGAAACAATTTGTTCGGCCACAGATTATGTTTTACAAGGAAATACCCCTGCAGTAACTGAGACAGGTCTTTGGACTGTTTCTCCTGCGGCAGGAATCTCTTTTTCGGATGCCACCGATCCAAACGCGATAGTTTCAGGATTTTCCGGCGGAACAATCTACACCTTTACCTGGACCATTACCGGTTGCGGGGCTTCCAGCTCATCCTCTGCGGCTATTATTACTGTATCAAGTGATGTCGGTCCGGTACAGTCAGAGGCGGGTACGGATCAACTATGCATAGGGAGTAACAGTACCACATTGAATGGTAACGATCCCGGGTCAGGCACAGGTCTTTGGTCTGTGGTATCGGGAACAGCAAATATCACAACCCCTTCCAGCAGAAATTCAACTGTTACCGGTCTTGGTACCGGAACAAATATTTTAAGATGGGAAATATCAGATGCCTCAGGTTGTTCTTCTACAGTTGATCAAGTCATCATATCTGTTGCAGGCGCCACCACCAGTGCTTCCATTTCCCCAGTTACTGACCAATGTCTTGTTTCAGGAGGCACTATTGATTTAATAGGTTCTACATTCACTTCAGGTGAAACTGCACAATGGAGACAATTAACTGGTCCGGCAGCTCAATTAATCAATGATGATCTCTCGACCGCCACAGCGACTTTTACCGAAAATGGGGTATATTCTTTTGAATATTCAATTGACAATGGTTGTAGCACCGATACTGATGAGATTAGCTTTCAGGTTGGAATTGAATCGACCGTAGCAGATGCAGGATCAGATCAAAGCATATGCTCCCCTGCCACACCATTGCAACTAAATGCTAACCTTATAGAAAATGGCTATGGACTTTGGAACTTCATATCGGGACCAAATTTACCGACCATTTCAGATGAATTTAATAATGCGACTACCGTAAATAATCTAACTACAGGTGTTTATGTATTCAGGTGGTCTTCATATTCCAATAGCAGTCTGTGTGCTACAACCAGCGATGAGGTTACAATCACTATAGATGTAGAAGCTGATGCGGGCCCCGATCAGCAACTTTGTAATGCTGAATCTACCATTTTAGTCGCGAATGACAACACAAACGGTACCTGGTCTGAATTCTCTTCAAATGGTGCTACCGTCACTACTGTTCCTGGTTCACCTCACATTGCGATTGCTTCCGGTCTTACGATAAATACTGATTACACATTCAGATATTCACTTACAAACACAGGGGCATGCGGTGCTACCTTTGACGATGTTTTAGTAGAAGTAGATGGATTCGGAACTGCTCCTGATGCAGGTCCTGATCAGGAATTATGTGGTGCAGTAACGTTCACAATGGCTGCAAACACTGTGGTTAATGGAACAGGAACATGGGTTCTTACTTCAGGACAGTCCGGTGTTACTTTCTCTCCTGATGCCAACGCACCTAATGCAACGGTAAATGGCGTTTCGAATCCCGGATTATATGTATTCAGCTGGGAGGTATCAAATGGATCTTGTTCCTACGTAGATGATGTTAGAATAGAAAATTATGCTAATGAAGTAGCAACAACAAGTGCAGATCAAAACAATGTTTGCGCTGACGATGTGGTGATCAGCGCAACTCCTTTACTATTTAGTTCCGGCATGTGGGTTGAAGACCCCGGAAATCCGGAAGCAAACGCACTATCCTCCTTTGTAGAGCCAAATCCTGATTTTCTAGCCACAACAGTGGGAACATACACTTTTACCTGGAATGTAGATAATGGCGATTTTTGCGCCGACGATTCAGACCCCATAACGGTAACTGTTATTTCTACTTCACCAACTGAAGCCGAAGTAGGTGACGATATAGAAATCTGTTTTGGGGACTCAGACCCAACCATTACAGGAAACACTCCTGCCTCCGGGATAGGAATGTGGTCGCTGGTATCACAACCTGGCGGAGCTACTCCCACCTTCAACGCCAGTTCCAACAGTACAACTGTTGGTAGCCTTACGGAAACAGGGACTTATGTGTTTAGATGGACTATTACTTCGGGATCCTGCACATCTGAAGCAGATCAGACGATAGTAGTAAATGCATTACCATCCGCTTCCGTAGTAGGAGCTCCTGCAGTATTTTGTCAGTTCGACTTACCGACATTAGATGGAAATATACCCGCAGTGGGAACTGGAACGTGGAGTCAGATTTCTGGCCCAAGTATGGCTAATATCATTGACCCTACGGCTAACAACTCAGGAATATCAAACATACAAGCCGGAACGTATGTATTTAGATGGACAATTTCCAATGGGACCTGCGCAGACTCTCAGGCTGATTTTACAGTAGAAATTGTTGATCAGGTGTCTCAAGCCAATGCAGGTAGCGATCAGGATGGAGTTGGTTTATCAACTAATTTTTCTGCTATCGCAGCAGAATCTGGCGAAACCGGAACATGGTCGCTTATTAGTAAACCGACGGGAGCCTTAGATCCGGTGATTTCAGATATCAATGCAGAGAATAGCCTGGTAAGTGGATTCATTCCGGGAGATTATACTTACAGATGGACTGTTGATGACAATATTAATAGTGGATTATGTCCCACATTCGATGAAGTTACAATTACAGCTGTTCCCGTAATCACCATTTCCGTTTCACCTGCAACTCAGGGAGAAGATGGCGCGGGAACAATGATTTTTACTTTTTCCAGCAATGGACCGGTGGATGGAGATCTGCCGGTCAATTTTTCCGCTGGAGGAACAGCTGAATTCACAAACGATTACTTAGTTAGCGGAGAAACCGCTTTTTCTGCCAGTAGTGGATCAGTGACTATTTTGGATGGCAATATGACAGCCCAGATTACAGTAGCACCGGAATCTGATGATTTTATCGAGATTGACGAAACTGTAATTTTCACCATTTCTGATGAAGATGAATATGTGGTTGGGTCACCAAACTCAGCAACTGGAACGATAACAGATGACGATGATACTGGCATTGAAGCAGTAATATCACGAAACAGAAATGGTTCAGAAGGTGGAGCTTCCATGCGTTTTGAAGTAGAATTAACTGATGGGTCAGGTACTTTTCTAACTAACGAAACTGGTTCAGCATTTACTGCCAATTTCAACATTTCAGGTACAATCGACGATTTTGATGGTGCAACCTTTCCATCATCAATCACTATCGAGGATGAAAACCCTAATGGGTTTATTGATCTGCCAATATTTGATGACTTTTTAATTGAAGGCGATGAAATCGGAACAACTACAGCCACGCTTTCAGGACTGACGCATAGCACATTATCAGGAACAGTCGATACCACGCCTGCTAGTGCTGATATCGTAGACAACGACGATGACGATGTTAGAATTCAGGTTGTGACCATACAAAACGGAAAAGAAGGTGAGACTGATGTGATTTATCGTGTCTCCTTAGTTGATGCCGACGGAAATATTTTGACTAATGAAACAGGTTCAGACTTCACAGCAGATATTGGATTTACAGGAGCCACTCAAGCTGATTTTTCTACGACTTTCCCTACATCCGTTACCATAGGTGATGGAAATGCCTCAACAGATATTACGCTTACACCTATAGAAGACACCGTGGTGGAGCTCGAAGATTTGATAGCAACACTTTCAAATCCGGGACACAGCACCATAACGCCGAATATCAGCGGAAGTAATGGCTCAGCAACAGCCGCCATTGATGATGACGCTGAATTTAGAATTGTCACTACTCAAAATGGAGACGAAGACGGAACCAATGTACAATACACTGCAGGAATTTTTGATGTTAGCACTGGAGCAGCTTTGACGAATAACTCAGGTGGAAATGTCTCAGCTTCCATAGGTTTTAGTGGTGTGGCAAATGCTGCTGACATTACGACAACCTTGCCAACAATTGTCAATATCGTCAACGGAACATCCAGTTCGTTGATAGATTTAGTTGTTAACGATGATGTATTGATTGAGGCAATGACAGAAGTACTGACAGCAACCTTATCCAGTCCAACTTCAGGACTTACAGTTAGTGGTTCGAATGGTTCCACTGACGCAACCATTACTGATAATGACGATAACACCGGGATGATTTTCATCGAATTAACTGCTGTTGACGGTGGAGAAGGAAGTACAAGTGTTCAATTCATAGCTCAACTAACTGACGGTGCTGGTACCGATCTGGTTAATGCTACTGGTTCGAATATTACTGCCGATATTACTTTTTCAAACACCTCTGCTATAGCAGCTGACTTCACTACAGCCTTGTCAACATTAGAAAGTAACGGAATCAGTATTGCTGATGGCGCAGGAAATCAGACGATTACCCTAAATATTAACGATGATTTTCTGATAGAGGAAGACGAGACGATAGAAGCAACATTATCGAATCCATCAGGTGCTATGGTTACCGGAGTATCTGATTCAGATGTAGCAAACGTGACTGATAATGATGATGACGATGTAAGATACGTAATAGAACGGGTCAGCAATGGCGAAGAAGGTGGCACTGATGTCGAATTCATCATTCGCCTGGAGGACGCCAGTGGAAATGTTCTTACAAATAGTCTGGGATCAGATTTTACAGGTAATATAGCCTTCTCAGGCGCAACAATTGATGACTTTTCAGAAGCGTCATTCCCTACAACATTTACAATTCCTGATGGGGCAAGCAGTACTAGTATTTCTTTTGATCCAATTCACGATGCGGAATTTGAAGCGGAATCATTACAAGCGACTATTTCGTCACCAAATACAATAGGTGCTGTGACTCCTACGATAGGTACCGCATCTGCTACCGCTACAATTGATGATACGGCAGAATGGCAGATAAGTACCACTCAAAACGGAGTTGAAGGTGGAGCAAATGTAGAATATGAAGTTATCCTGGTAAATGCTTTGGGAACCACGTTAACAAACAATAGTGGAAGCCCGGTTTCAACAAATGTTTCTTTTACAGCAGCTAGCGAAGCAATACAAGCAGATTTAAGTACAATGTTCCCTACCATAGTATCTATAGCTAACGGTGATGCAAATTCTGTAATATCTCTCGCAGTTGCAGATGACGATTTACTGGAAGGTACCGAAGATTTAACAGCTACTCTTAGCAGTCCGGTTATTGGCACTATCAGTGTGACACAAGGAAGTGATCTTGCGATTATCGATGACGCTGATGATAATGATCCACAATGGTTAATCGCAGCTACGCAAGACGGAGCTGAAGGTGGAGCAAACGTAGAATTCACTATCACCCTACAAGATGGATCAGGAAATACATTAACAAATGTGAGCGGTGCTGGCGTAACAGCCGATATCAACTTCACAGGATTGTCAGAGGCAGAACAAGCTGACTTGACGACTACCTTCCCTACTACAGTTACTATCGCTGACAATGCAAGTAGTGAGGTGATTAGCCTGGCGGTTGCGGATGATGATCTTTTAGAAGGTGATGAAGATATAAGAGCCACTATCAGCAATCCTGGTATCGGTAGTATTCTTACTGCCAGCGCTGATGCTACCATCGACGATGCTGATGACAATGATCCTCAGTGGGTGATTGCCGCTACTCAAGACGGGGCTGAAGGTGGTGCTAATGTAGAATATACTGTGACACTGCAAGACGGAGCAGGTAATACCCTAACCAATGTCAGCGGCGCTGGTGTAACAGCCGATATCAACTTCACAGGATTAACAGAAGCCGAACAGGCTGATTTAAGCACTACTTTCCCGACAACTGTTACAGTTGCCAATAATACCAGCAGTGAGGTAATCAGCCTCGCAGTTGCTGACGATGATTTACTCGAAGGTGATGAAGACCTGAGAGCTACTATCAGCAATCCGGGTATTGGTAGTATCCTTACTCCAAGTGATGATGCAACAATTGATGATGCTGATGATGCTGACCCTCAATGGGTAATTGTAAAAACTCAGGATGGTGAAGAAGGTGGAAATGCAGTCATCTTTACAATAGAATTGCAAGATGGCTCAGGAAACGCATTGACAAACCAGACTGGTGCGGCCCTAACAGCAGATATAGACTTCTCAGGATTATCAGAAGCTGAACAAGCTGACTTTGCTACTACTTATCCAACAGGTATTTCTATTGCAGATGGTGCTTCCAGTACATCAGTTACTTTGAATGTCGCTGACGATAATCTTTTAGAAGGTGATGAAGATATAAGAGCCACTATCAGCAATCCGGGTATCGGTAGTATTCTTACTGCCAGTGCCGATGCTACCATTGATGATGCTGATGACGATGGGGCAATTTGGCAGATTGTAACTGTACAGGATGGTTCTGAAGATGGTGATGATGTTATTTACACTGTTTCTATCAAAGATGACATTGGCAACTTACTGATAAATAGCAGCGGAGCTGCGATTTCAGCAAATATTTCATTTGGCAATGGTACCGATGTAATTCAATCGGATTTTATTACAAGCTTTTTAACTGAGATTGAAATTAGCAATGGAAGCAGTAGTGTAGATGTTACTCTGGAAGTAAATGACGATCAATTGATCGAAGGGGATGAAATATTACAAACAACCATAGATAACCCATCTATCGGCACAGTTGATGCATCGCTGAGAGAAGCTAGTGCTATCATCTTTGATAATGATTTTGCACCAGATGTAATCATTGTAAATGCAAATGAATCTGTCAATGAAGATGAAACCCTGGTTTTTAGTGCTTCTACTGGTAATCCGATCACAATTGCAGACGATGATGGTGATTTACAAACAGTAACCATAACAATCACCAATGGTTCTCTGGATTTGACAGATATTCCAGGATTGACTGTTTCAGGTGATGGATCTGGCGTCATTACAATTACAGGAGGATCTCTGACAGACATCATTGCTGCACTTGAAGGCGCAATTTTTACTCCGGATATGAACTTCAATGGTGAAGCTACTTTAGAAATAACAACAGAAGATCCTAAAGGAGGAACGGATACAGAGACAATTACAATTGAAGTAAATCCGGTTAATGATGCTCCCGAAGCGACAGACGAGATGATTACTACCAACGAGGATACTCCTGTAAATGGTGATCTGACCGATAATGTAACGGATGTCGATGGTGATGATTTGACTTTCACTGTAGTAGCAGGTACGGAACCGGATCCTTCCGAAGGTGAGTTAGTATTTAATCCCGATGGTACATATACCTTTACGCCTGCTGATGATTTCAACGGAACTGTTACATTCACGTATGAAGTATGTGATGATTCTATGCCTCCTGAGTGTGCTCAGGCGATCGTAACTATCGAGGTAACTCCTGTCAATGATCCGCCAGTCGCGACAGACGAGATGCTTACTACTAATGAGGATACGCCTGTTAATGGTGATCTGACCGATAATGTAACGGATGTGGAAGGTGATGATTTGACTTTCACTGTCGTCGCAGGTACGGAACCGGATCCTTCCGAAGGTGAGTTGGTCTTCAATCCCGATGGTACTTACACCTTTACACCTGCCGATGATTTCAATGGTACTGTTACATTCACTTATGAAGTATGTGATGATTCTACACCTCCAGAGTGTGCTCAGGCGATCGTAACTATCGAGGTAACACCTGTCAACGACCCGCCAGTCGCAACAGACGAGATGCTTACTACCAACGAGGATACTCCTGTAAATGGCGATCTAACTGATAATGTAACGGATGTGGATGGTGATGATTTGACTTTCACTGTCGTCGCAGGAACAGAACCGGATCTTTCCGAAGGTGAGTTGGTCTTCAATCCCGATGGCACATACTCCTTTACACCTGCTGATGATTTCAATGGTACTGTTACATTCACTTATGAAGTATGTGATGATTCTACGCCTCCTGAGTGTGCTCAGGCGATCGTAACTATTGAGGTAACTCCTGTCAATGACCCGCCAGTCGCGACAGACGAGATGCTTATTACCAGTGAGGATACTCCTGTAAGTGGTGATCTGACCGATAATGTAACGGATGTAGATGGTGATGATTTGACTTTCACTGTCGTAGCAGGTACGGAACCGGATCCTTCCGAAGGTGAGTTGGTCTTCAATTCCGATGGTACGTACACCTTTACGCCAGCCGATGATTTCAATGGTACTGTTACATTCACTTATGAAGTATGTGATGATTTCATGCCTCCGGAGTGTGCTCAGGCGATCGTAACTATCGAGGTAACACCTGTCAATGATCCACCGGTGGCTGTTTCTGAAATGGAAACCATTCCTCAGGAATTGCCTTTTGACGGAGATTTAAGTGACAATGCTTCTGACCTTGACGGTGATGATCTCACCTTCACTTTAGTACCGGGTACTGAACCGGATCCTTCAGAAGGAACAATCATTATAAACCCTGATGGCTCCTATACTTTCACACCAGCTCCGGGCTTTGTGGGAACGGTTACCTTCACTTATCAAGTCTGCGACAATGGGACTCCGGTACTTTGCGCGCAGGAACAAGTGACTATTGAAGTAATATCTGTTAATGATCCACCGGTAGCTGATGATGAAACACTTACAGTATCTGATTTAAGTGGCGTTTCAGGTGACATTAACAATTTCATTTCTGATCCAAACAATGATGATCTGACATTCACACTCATCACACAGCCTACTGAGGGAGGTACCTTCATGTTTAACCCCGACGGAACATTTACTTTCGTACCGGAGGTAGGCTATTCAGGAACTGTCACATTTACTTATGAGGTTTGTGACGATGGTACTCCAACGCTTTGCGATCAGGCGACTGTAACAATTATTGTTCCCGTCTTAGATTCTGATGGCGATGGAATCCCTGATGCTCAGGAAGTTGGTGATATCAGCAATCCAACTGATACTGATGGAGATGGCATTCCTGATTATCTCGATCCCGACGATGATGGTGATGGTGTCCCAACAGCAGATGAAGATGTTGACGGTGATGGTGACCCTACCAATGACGATACTGATGGCGATGGAATTCCAAATTATCTGGACACAGATGATGATGGCGATGGAATTCCTACGAAAGATGAGGATGTTGATGAAGACGAAGACCCCCAAAATGATGATACTGACGGAGACGGTATACCAGATTATCTCGATGTAGACGATGATGGTGATGGAATACCAACAGATGAAGAAGAAGATGAACCGGAACAAGATTGCGACGGTGATGGAATTCCTAACAGACTGGATCCAGACAGATTCAATTGTGGAGAAGATATCCCTGCTACCCTGTTTATTTCACCTTTCAATGTAGACGGTTTGAATGACTACTTTGCTGTAGCACTAGAAGGTGAAGGAAGCGACCAATACGATGGTCTGGAAGAATTCGAGCGTGCCGGGGTAGTCATATTCAACAGATGGGGTAACATCGTCTGGGAAACCAATGACTATGACAACACGGATCCTTCTAAAAGATTTGAAGGTAGAAATTTAAATGGCAATCCACTGCCTGCCGGCACCTACTATTTTGTAATAGAGCTGGATGCGAAAGGATTAGCAGAGGATAGAGTATTAAAAGGATTTGTAGAGGTAAGATAGGAGGGCTAAAAAGATGATTTTAAGATATTTTAATTTAGATAATATGAGATCGAAATTACTAATCACACTAATGTTGGTAACGGTTATAGGGGCCTTCCGGGCTCAGGCCCAGCAAGAGTATATGATTACTCAGTATATGTACAACGGACTGGCATTGAACCCTGCCTATGCCGGGATTCATGATGGTGTAAGTGTTGGTGCACTATGGCGAGAGCAATGGACCGCAATTGATGGCGCACCCAACACCCAATTGTTGAGTATCCACAGTCCGCTAAATTATAGATATGCTTCACTTGGGGCAGTGCTATATAGAGATGTTTTAGGAGTTAAAACTGAATACACAGGTTATTTCAGCTATTCCTACAGAATTAGGGTTGGAGAGAATTCAGAACTGTCAATGGGACTACAAATGAATTTACACAATTTCAGCAATGACATTAGCAGGTTGGAAAACCAAAGAGGGTTATTACAAAACACTAATATCAGCGACCCACTCTATCAGGAATTTGTTGATGACAATCTCGGTTTTAAATGGAACTTTGGTGCCGGTCTGATGTTACACTCAGACAGGTACTATGTAGGTGTGTCGGTACCACAGCTACTTAACAAAAAGTACTTCGAAAACCTGCCGGACGATGTGGAAAGTAGCAGACTTGTTCGTCACTTGTTTGTTTCGGCGGGATACGTATTAAACACTGACAGTGACGTGGTACTTAAACCCAATGTACTTTTCAAAGCGGTTCAAAATGCCCCCATCGAATTTGATATCAATTTAAATGCCTTGCTATCAAAGGTGCTCTGGCTGGGAGTAAGTTTGAGGTCAGAACTAAGTCAGGCTACCGAAAAAAAGGCTGGTCCTCTCGAAAGTATATCCGGCCTGATTGCACTGCAGATCAATCCGCAAATGCAGTTAGGTTATGCTTACGATTTCACAACAACGGCTATCAATACCAATTCTCATGAAATTATGTTAAATTATATCTTTAATTTACCTACGAACAAAATATTGACTCCACGGTATTTCTAAAGCACAACACCTAAAATTATGAAGCATTCAAAAATATATATCCTTGTTTTTTTACTCATTCTGACTGGTGCCTGGAAAAATATAGGGCCCGAAGACCCTTCAAGGAAAGTAGAAAGAGCTAAATTAAAAGCTGAAAGAAGCTACAAGTCCTTTTCTTATGCTAAATCCATCAAGAGGTATAAGAAGGTATTGGAATTGAAACCCAGTGAAACCGAAGCTACCATCAGAATCGCTGATTCATATAGAAGGATGAACGATATGGAAAATGCCAGCAAGTGGTATGCAGAGGCAGTTGAGGAAGGAGTTATGACAGACAAAGAAGATCAACTCAATTATGCACAGGTGCTTTCCAGCCTCGGGAAATATGACGAAGCTGACAAATGGTATCGCCTGCACGGCGAAACTGGTCAAATGTCAAAATTAGTAAAAAACAAAATAAAGGCTATTGACAATATTGAAGTTTACTATCAGGACTCAATGGCTTACTTTGTGGATATCACTGAATTTAACTCTGAACACTCGGATTTTGGCCCTGCTTATATGGAAAACGGGGTAGTATTTGCAAGCGCAAGACAATCTAAAGGACTTTTTAAACCCAAGTACAGCTGGGATAATTCCAACTTCCTTGACATGTTTTATGTAGAGAATGGTAAAGAACCAGAAAAAGTACAACGTGGATTGAATACAAGATATCATGAGGGACCTGCAGCTTTTTACAATAACGATGAAAAAGTAATTTTTACCCGGAATAATTATCATAGAGGTAAATCGGGTGAAAGTGAAGATGGCATAAACAAACTGAAACTATTCTATTCAGAAAAATCTAAAAATGGTAAGAGATGGTGTCCACCAAAAGAAATGCCATTTAACAGTGACAATTATTCTGTTGGACACCCAACAATTTCCAGTGATGGTCAGACTCTTTATTTTGCCAGTGATATGCCAGGAGGTTATGGAGGATCTGACATCTACATGAGTAAATTTGAAGGAAATCAATGGGGAACACCTCAAAACATGGGAGATGTCATTAACACCCCTGGTAATGAATTTTTCCCTTTTATTCACAATGATGAAACATTGT
>JBCBHL010000187.1:0-13935 GCA_038525605.1 Bacteroidota bacterium | reverse complement strand
ATTTTATATTCATCCTGAATAAATATGGCAAACTCTCTTGCATGCTCTGCTTCCAGGTTAATAGGGTCGACTGCCGACTCACTTCCTATCGGATTTAAATCTCCAATATTGAAGTCATAGGTCCCGTAAGTTCCACCAAAAATCAGTTTGTGTGAGACGCCGGCGTTGTAAAAAAAGTTAGCGGCAATGCTCCTGTTGTTGATATTGGATTCCAGTAAAAACTCCGTAGAGGGTACTTCTCCGTCTACTTTGTATCCATAATTTGCTGATATCAGGGCTATTTCACCACTTAAGTCATCAGAAAAGGTATGCACCCACGATGCATTCAGGTTTTGGGTTTGCCAGCCGTAGACGGTATCAGCGGCAAATTTAAAATCATCATTACTCAGGTATCCCGACACGGATAAGAAGTCCTTTTTCCCAACTTTAGCAGTCCATTTTCCATTGAGATCATAAAACTGTGCACTACTTTGCCTTACTTCCACATTCTTAACCCGGTCCAGAAGCCAATCGATATAAGAGGCTCTACCTCCAATCAGTAAGGCACTTTTACCTTTTACCAAAGGAATATCGGCAGTGAGCCTGCTGGATACCAGGCCTATTCCGCCTTTTAACTTTACATCTTCTGTAGACGGGTTTCTGGAATTGATTTCGAGTACTGATGATACCCGCCCACCAAACCGTGCCGGAATACCTCCTTTAAAAAGGGTGACATCTTTTATCGCATCAGGGTTAATATTGCTGAAAAAACCAAATAAATGCGAAGGGTTAAAAATCGGAGCTTTGTCATAGACGAGCAGGTTTTGGTCTGCAGCACCACCTCGTACGTTAAAACCGGTAGAGCCTTCACCGACGGTGGAAACACCCGGTAGCAACAAAACACTTTTAACGATGTCTGCCTCGCCAAGCAGGGCTGGAATGGATTTGATAGTTTTCATATCCAGATTGGTAACACTTACCTGCGCACTGTTCACATTTTGATCGATGGCAAATTCCTCAATTGTGACGGCATCAAGTTCCAGAGAACTTTCGAATAAAGTAAACTCCGTACTTCCTGTACTTTTGATAAAAACTCTTGCCATTGTTTCCTCAAACCCGACGAAGTTGATTTTAAACGTATATAGGCCCGGATATAGCTGAATCTGAAATTCCCCGTTTGGGTTAGCAACTACGCCTTCATCATTTTCTTCGACTCTTATGACCGCTCCTGGCAAAATATCTCCGGACTGACCATCTACAATTTTCCCGGAAACGGTAACTTTTTCATCCAGAGGTGAGTTGCCTTCCCCCACTATCCTAACTTCATCGTCATCGGCCAGGCCTTTTTCAAGATTGATAGAGGCATAGTTTTTCTGATAGAGAATAACTGATCGGTCTCTCATAAAGAAGGTGATCTCGTGGGGTGAGAACGTCTTTTCAACAAAAGTCTTCAAATCAACTGGATATTCGCCTGCGTACGGATCTATGCCATCCAGCCACTCTTTTTTAAAGAAGAATCGTAGACGATGGGTTTGTTCTATAGAGCTGATCACCTGTTCCAGAGAGAGGGTTTCATCGGGTTTATCGATCAGAATTTTTTCGGAATCCTGCGCCCATAGTTTTTGGGAAATAATTGATATTAAAAATATCAGAACAATTTTCTTCATAATAGTTTAAAAAGCGTCAATTAACTTTACCGTCTCCCGAAAGCATGATGGCAATGTCTTTAGTTCTGGGAAATTGTGCAAAAATGATGATCATCATAACCGTTACAGGTACACTGAGTATCATACCTACCACACCCCAAATACTTCCCCAGAAAGCCAGCGCAATTAGCACAACCAGTGAACTGATATTGAGAGAGTTACCCATCATTCGTGGTTCTAAAATATTTCCAACAACCAGTTGTATAACACCCACACATACCAATACCAGTATGAACGGGGTAAAACTCCCAGTTTGTAATAAGGACATCAATGCTGGAAAAATCGTTGCAATGAGAGATCCGATCGTTGGGATATAGTTGAGCAGAAATATCAGGAAAGCCCAAAAAAAGGCGGAATCCACACCAATGATTAAGAGTGCTATGTAACTTAAAACCCCCGTTAAAATACTAACAGTTGTTTTGAGCCAGATGTAGTTATTGATTGAGCTGTTTAGTTTCTTCAGGATGCTGTTTACCCTTGTAAATTGCTCCTGGCCGGGAAACATAGCCTTTAGTTTGGCGGGAAATGCTGCCTCTTCGATAATCAGGAACGCTACATATAAAATAACCAGAAAAGCATCTGCAAATAATTCATAGACTGCATTTAATAAATTCTGAACGATTCCGGTAAAATCAAAATCATTGAGATTATCCTTCATCCAGGTGACGATATCTATGTGCAATAGTTGATTGAGCTGTTCTGTAATGTCATTTACATTTGTTTTATAGACTGGCAACTGCTTTGACAAATTGATTACGCTGTTTGATAGTAGTCTGCCTACCAGTGTGAGTACACCAAAAATCAATACAAATGCTACAACATTTTGCAGCCAGGAGGGTAACGCTTTCTTTTTGATTTTTAGTTTGGCAACAAAGTTTCTCACGGCTTTTAGGAGGAACCATACCAGTATTGCCAGGACAATAGGTTGTAGAATGCTTTTACCAAAAACAAGGATTACAACAACAGCAACAGCAATTATGATAGAATATGCGATGTTTGATGCTTTCATGATGGTGAATATAAATAAATGTGAGTTAATTCTATACAGAATCAATTTAGAAGATTGTTTACTTTTCAAATGCCCGCGATGAAATACTATTTCTTTCACTTCACAAGATCATTTGATTTCCGGAAATGATGTACCAGGTTTTCCCTACTGAGTAACTATAAAAGCAAGTAAAAACTTACAATTTAGGTATCAGGAAAAAATCATGCACTGTCGACAAAATGAATATTGATTAAACCTATGGTGATAATTGACATCTAAGTTAAAAAAAGCAGATATATGAAAGTGTTTAGTTTGGTCTTGAGGTTGATGGTTTTCGTCTTTCTCCTGAGCCTTTTGATTTTTTAGTAAAAAAGAAAGGTCATCAGTCTGTTGACCGATGACCTTTCTAACAAAGTTATTTTTTTGATCAGCTTTCGCCGCTACCACTGCCGAAATCGGTAGAACCGCCACCACCACAAGGTAAGATATTTCTTGTTGCAGGACTCGCAGGAACAGTTATTGCAGGATTAAAACCAACAACTACAGATAAGATACCACTATTTCTCGTAGAGAAGTGCACCTCAGTTTGTCCGTCGATTGTTAAAGTACCATTGTCCGTCGTTCCTGGTACACTCCATCTAACTGTTACAGGTGATGAATCGTTATTTCTGATAATCCATCTGTAACCAGTAGGTAGATTAAGAGAGGCAGAAGGATCTCCTTCTACAAAAGCACCTAAAGATTCTATTTCTAATGATGGAGCGAAAGGACTGCTGCTTTCTGCAGGTAAGATGAATGTAGCATTGCTACAAAGCGGATCTGCTTCCGGTACTACCTCTTCTTCAAATACTGCTACCCAGTTTACATCGAAACCATCAGGAGTAGTTGATCCGTCATCAACGATTCTTACCCAGCTGAACTCAGAAATGCCATCAAGATCGAAAACATTGCTGGAAATGAAAGCATCTCCTACTTTTGTCCAGTTAGATTCGTCATCTGCCCAGTCACCGTAGTATTTTCCAGGATAGTTCGATACATAAACAGAAGCTCTTTCAGGATAAGATCTGTAAGCTTCATCAGTATCATCATAAGAAGGAAGTCTGTTCCATGAAGTTTCAGTGACCTGTAGTTTAGTTCTTTCAGTGACAGTTACTGCGTTAGGGAACTTCAGAATCATATATCCGCTACCCAATGAAGTAAATTTATAAGGCTTTCTTCTTAAATCTGCAATGTCCGAATTACTGGAGTTTCTTCTTGCCTGAAGGCTCACTCCAGGGTTGTCATCAGAAACGTCATATCTGTCAGTAACTTTCGCTCCTGGTCTGTAAAGTTTTACTTCTGCCATCTGAGCACCATCAAAGAATGGGTAAAAAGGATCTTCTTCACCAATCATTCTGTCCTGGCTATCGATATTTCCATCAAAAATTTGAGTAGTAGCCATATCTCCCCAGTTGTGCAGATTAAAAGCATCAGCAGCATCTGAGAATCTGATCTTAGGTCTTGCTAATTCCTCTCCGGACATGTTCCATACAGAGAAATCATCAGTAAAGTGATGAGAAGTGATTAACAAGTTATCACCCATCAGAGCACCACCTGTTACTTTATGTGTACCTCTACCATTTTCTCTTGTTACTTTTCTTACTCTGAACAGCGCTTTCGCATTGTAGTTCATTTCACCAGCGTCGAAAGACAGTCCTACATGAGCTGCCATATTTCCCCACTGAGTGAAAGTAATCAGTCTTTCTTCTTCGAAACCAGCAGTTTCGTCAGAATTTTGAGTGAAAGTGATATCTCCACCAGCAAATCTGAACTTACCTTTGTCAATTCTTCTTTGCATTCTTGATAAGAACTGATATTGAGAATTAGTGTTGTCAAGGTCGTCGAAGTAATCTTCACCGTCTTCACCTTCGTCACCAAGCTCGATTTCACTGTTGAAAGAGAACCTTGAAATGTCTACAGACTCTCCGTCATTAAGCTCCCAGATTTTGTTGTCTCCACCGTTAGCAGAAACTCTGTAGAAACCGCCTCTTCCTGCCAGGAATAAATAGTCTTCTTCATCAAAATCTACCTGCGTAATACCTCCGGGGTTTGTAGAAAAAGGTAATCTTTTCACCTGGTGCTTTCCATTTGCATCAGTCATGAGATCTATCACGTAGATTGCTCTGTCTCTGGAAATAGAAATACAGCTTTCCTTTTCGTGGGATCAATTGTCATGTGTCCACCTCTCGGCAGATTAAAGTCTTTATCTCCTCTGGCTAAAGGTAACTTAGTAAGTGTAGCGTCACCAGTTAATCCCTGAAAGTCATAATCTATTTCAAAGATTTCGGAAATTGTTTTACTGTTCAGTAAAAATACCCTCTGATTGAAAGGCATTCTTCGCAGAGTTGCATCCTCTGGCTGTAGGTTTTCATCCTCGATATTGTTACAGGCAAAACCTAAAAACAATAACGTGATGAAAAGAAAAATTTTCTTTCGGTGTGTCATTTTTTAATACGTGTGTTAAACTCTTTGTTATAAGATTAAATGGGACTACAAAATAAGTAAATTTTGGCCATATTTCATTAAAGATGGCAGATTATCATCAGGTAATAGCCGATAAAAGTATGATTTTAGATAGAAAATCTTGCATTCTTAACATTATAGTAACACCAGTTTGGCTAGAATCACCCGATTGTCGAGCTGATATTGCATGTAATACAGTCCTTTCTGATTTCCTGACATATCAATGAGTAGTCTGTTTTGATAGTCTTTGAAGGTAGTAACAGCTATTTCGTCACCTTTGGAAGTGAATATTCTGATGTTTGAAACCTTGTCAATATCTCCACCTTCGAGGTAAAAGTTTTGAGTAGAGGGATTGGGATACACCGGGTTGATAGTTGTAGTCTCTTCGGATATTTGATCGGCTACCCCTTCATTGAGTGTACTCATCAGAAGTGAGCTGTTTTCCATCGTTGCATTGCCAATTACCACGGTGCTGTTTAGGGAGGTGGTCAGCGGAAAATTTAGGGATTGATTATGGCTAACGGCTATTGAGTAGTTGCCTGTTACATCTACCGTTTCGCTCAACGGAATATAGTTTTCTGAAAATTCATTTAATGTTCCGCTAAAGATGGTTTGCTCGTAGACCACATTACCGCCTTCCAATACTGAAATTGAAACCAAATCGGTGGGGTCTACTGCATTTACTGTGAGGTAGATTCCTTTTATAGAAGCAGGGTTATTGCCGGAGAAGTTTTCTGATACTGTGCCGTTATCAGTCGATCCTGAAATTGGGTCACTTAGCTGGTAATTGTGCTTTTTGAAAGTGCTGTTTGTTACCAGCTGGAAATCTAATCCGTCAATGAATAAATCGGTTTGTCCGGGCGAAATCCAGCTTTTGATTTCCTCAAATATCAGATCGAACCGTGTGTAGAAGTCGTTTGAAGGATTCGTGGCGGTTGACGCTCCACCACTTAACAGACCAACCAGTCTGGAATCGTTGTTGAAAAGTGGAGATCCGCTGGAACCAGCTTCGGTAAATCCCTGATCCCATCGTAAGATATTTAGTGTGCCATTAGCGACGGGGGTGCCTCCAAATTCGTTGATGCCATCGAATGTGGCAAGTTGAGGTCTGTCCAGGTCTTCGATGAATATTTTCTCTATGCCCGGACTGTGGATGCCATAGGAGCTGACCGGGACAGAGGCATTGGCATTCCAGCCTGCAAAATAAGGTGTTAAGTGTTCGGGAATTGGCTCGTTGAGCCTTAATAATACATAATCCAAATCCCTTGACAGCTGCAGTGATTCCAAGGCTGAACTCTGCCACGAAGTGCTTCGGAGATTGCTACCATTGATGACCACATCCCTTCCGACAACAACTTCTAAAAACCGGTTACTTTCTGAGATGCAGTGTCCTGCGGATAGAATATATCGGATGCCATCGTTGTTACTATTATTCAATAATACGCCGTTGCAGGTGCCATCATCAGTAGTCAGATGTACCACACTTTTTCTGGTGACTTCAGGGGATGCGATTTGAGACTGGCAGTAATCAAATGCTAACAGTGTCATGATGAATACAAACGAAAAAGGTATTTTTTTGATGTTTTTCAAATCACAAAATCTAAAAACTGGGTCTTTATCACTACCGTCTGGCCATTTGTTTCACCACTTCAAGAGGTCTGTCAGTTGCCAGGATATCTGCACCATTTTTATACAATTTCTCATAAAACTGGTCTCCTCTTGCAATGGCTCTTCTGTCGAGGTTGCCAAGTGCTCCCAAAATGGCAAATATTCCCATTTTATGCAGTTCATCGTACACCTCGGACTGTGGTTCAGAAACACCAGTAAATGCAATTAAGTTCTCTGTATTGATACCGGAATTTTTTATTCTTTCCACATCACTGATATTTCTGGCAGAGATGGAAATCATCAGGTCAGGATTCATTTTAAAGACTTCTTGAGCCCTCTTGTGATTGTAGGTGATGATTGCCACGTAAGGTTCTGATTGCGTGTTTTTGATCAATTCGTTTACTTTATCCAACGATACACCTCTTTTGATATCGAGGGTGAGAAAAGCTTTTCCTATGGCCCATTGCAACACTTGTTCAAGCGATGGAACTTTATATGAGGTAACGGTTCCTTCTGCGTCTTTGAGATAGAGCTGCTGAATCTCTTCCCAGGTTTTATTTTTCACCAACCCAAAGCCCGTGGTAGTCCTGTTCAGTTTGTCATCGTGCATCATAATGAGTTTCCCATCTTTGGTAACGGCAATGTCGCACTCTATAATCGCATTAGTATATTTCAATACATTTTCGAATGCCTCAATACTATTTTCCGGGAATCCCGGATAGGGTCCTCCCCTATGCGCACTTACCAGTTTAGGCGCTGAGTCATTCCATTTGAAAAATGCTTTGGTATCAGCAGTACTTTTAAAACTGATCGTTTTGAGGTTGCTGTCGATTGCTCTTTCTTTACTTTTTTGTTCACCGCATGAAAAGAGCACAAAGAATAGGGTAAACGTAATGAAATACTGATTTTTCATAATTTGTGACTGTCAGTAATAATTTCTCGAACGATATTGTAAAGTGAATGAAAGGCGGGGTGATTTCAAAAAAAAATCCCACTAATTACTTAGTGGGATTACTTATCAAATATTTTAAGACTTTTTAAAACAGTCTTTTATGATTTTGCAGTGTTCTACTATTGAATATTCAATGTCCAACTGATATCAAAATCTGACTCACCATCATTAGAAGTTGAAGTGCTTGACTTAATATCAGGCTGATGTTTCAAGATCACTCTAAATGAACCAGAGGCAGCATCACCAGTTGTCCACATAGTTTCTAATCCTAGTGGTAACCCTCCTCCGTCTTCGTCTTCATAGTTAACAGCATCGTCTCTGTTATCTACGTTTCCATTACCCATTGGGCTAGAGAAAGCGCCGTCTGTAAAAGAGAAGAAAAACTGATGCTCGTCATCTTCTTCTTCGATTTCTTCAGTTACATTTTCATTCGCAATGCTATTGAAGATTGTGATAGCCAGCGTGTAAGTAGTGTTAGCTGCTAGGTTAACAGGACCACTTACTGCCAGATCTGCAACACCGTCACCATCAGGGTCAGTTGCAGTAGCTGTAACAGCTGTTCCACCACCTTCAGGAGTGAAAGTCAATGTTACGTCAGTGATAATCTCAGGAAGATTCTCTTCTTCCGGCTCCTCGTCATCGTTACATGAGGCAAGGAATAGAGACATAAAGGCAAAACTTGCCAATAGTATGTAAGAATAAAATTTCTTATTCATGATTAAAATTATTTTGTAGCTTAAACGCAATGAGTTTGCAATAATAAGAGATAAAACGCTCTTATGCAATGTAGTTGCAAAAATATATGCGAGCGGTTTATTTCGTCAAAATCTGTAGTCCAGAGATATAGAGATGTTTCTGCCAATATCATCAGCAAAGTATCTCAAAGTATTCGTGTAGGACCTGTAAGAGGTGTTTAATAGGTTATGGATTCTAAACGTACCTGTGAATTTTTTGAATTCAGTTCTCCAATATAAATCAACTAGCAGATAACCATCTGGCGGTGGCAGGAAATCAAATGCATCGGTTGATGGTGTTACCGATACGTTACCATCGACAAAGCTTCTGACAGTTACCACTTGTGGTGCCTGAAATTGCGTGAAAGTATAATTTGCATTGACAGAAAGATTAGATACGCTTCCCTTTAACGTTGGGATTTCAATATTCATTTCATATCCCCAACGTCCCGGGGGCTGACCTACAAAGAAAGCATCGTTGGACAGGTCTTTAGACCATAAATAATTTCCTCTAACGGTAGAACTGATGCGATCTGTGTGATTGTACTTAACAGAATAATCCGCCCCAAATAACATGGCATCACTTTGCTCAAAGGTATAGAATGGAAAGGCACCGCGAACCGTATTGGTAATTCCCCTTGGTCTGCTAACAATAAAATTCTCAATGTAGTTAACAAAAAATGTGATCTCCGTGTCAAACTTACTACTGAAATGTGTCAAACTACCAATCCATTTAAAGCCTTTTTCCGGGGATATTTCCCGGTCTTCTGCTTTGAGCACGTTGTCCGTAGAAATTTCATTATTCTCATCGAATTCATATCTCCATAGACCAAATTCTATAGAAGACTCATGTTTTCCAAAAGCATATAGCTCTGCTACATTTGGAGGTCTCCATGCGCTTCCTATATTAGTGCTGAAATTCCACTCCCTACTTATCTTTCTGTTATATCCCAGTGTCAGTGTGAAATTCTGAAATGAAAGCTCATCTCTGAATAAATCCTGTGCCTGATCTCTTCCGACGATTGAAATGTATTGGTAATCATACCGCGCTCCCAATTCGAAGGTATTTTGTGCTCTTTCGAATGATTCGATTAAATATAATCCACCTCTGTACAATTCATAATTGGGAACGAAATGGGCTGTGCTGGTGC
Source organism: Bacteroidota bacterium (assembly GCA_038525605.1). GTDB lineage: Bacteria > Bacteroidota > Bacteroidia > Cytophagales > Cyclobacteriaceae > JANSWY01. Next base: position 4,315 of record JBCBHL010000187.1, on the reverse strand, counting down.
CAGGAATATTTCTGTTTTGCTGAATGAGGAATTGTGAACCAATGACACTTGAAAGGCCATTGCTGCTACTTTTTTTCCAGTCAGCATCAAAAGAGTGTGTTGTCAGCTCTAAATTGATAGATGGTCTGGCATTGAGTGTTCCTCTTCGCACATCAAACTCTCTTCTGAAGTTCTTCTGATAGCCATATTTTAAATTGATGTTTTGTCCGTTTCTGTTAATGATCCCGCTAACTTTCAGAAAATCATGTTTGACCTGTTGACGTGGGTTATTAAGTTCATAGGTGAAGTCTGAGGTTGGTGAGGGGACTTCCCTTTCGATAGCAGTTGCTAAATCATTCAGATTTCTAGTAATAGATCCTCTTAAAATACCGAGATCCTGCTTGAATCTACTGTAATCAACCTGGAAGTCTATTTCCGGTAGATGATATCTGCCGCTGAAAGCATAACTCAGCTCTTCTTTTCCAGTATTCGACAGCAAGTAATCCGGAGCGGATAAATCTCCCTGCTTTACGAAAGATGCCTGCCCCTGTATGCTCAGCCTGTTAAATCCTCTCTGAAGTTTAATGTTATTTTCGTAGGCATTTCCATTAGTACGATATTTGGCTCCAACTTCGCCATTGAGTGGTTTGTTAAGTTCTAACTCCGGAGGATTAATCAGGATAACGCCACCTAATGCATCCGGACCATATCTTACAGTTCCCGCACCTTTGATCACTTCCAGACTGTTGTAAAGTGATGGGTCTATTTCCGGCGCATGATCAGTACCCCAGTTTTGAAATTCATGTCTCACACCACTGTTCACGATCAGCACCCGGTTACTGTGCAAACCGTGAATGATAGGTTTGGCAATATTTTGTCCAGTCGATAACATGTTAACTCCCGTTATATTGCTAACGGCATCAGCAAAGGAGGCAGAACCGAATTTTTCATAATCCTTCCCGGAAAGTTTGCTGGTAGTAATGGTGGAAAGATCTCCAGTAATTTTGTCTGTCTCTACAATCAGATTATCCAGCATGATTTCATCGGCAGACAAGAAAATCTTCATTTCACCATGATGTGCATCATGATGATGCGTAAAACTTTTATATCCTAAATGAGAAAAAATCAGGTCAACTTCTTTACTGCATAAATTGCTAATCGTAAAACTACCATCTAAATCTGTATTGGTCCCTGTGGTTGTATTCTGCAATTGCACCGTAACGAAAGGAAGAGGCTCATTGGTCTTCCTGTCAAAAACCTTTCCTTTCACAGTGTATTCACACTTTTGCTGTGCAGGCAGAGAAGTAGATATACCAAGCGTAAGTATCAGTAATAGATGTCTTAATTTCATTTAGTGATGCAGTTTTTGCAGGTTCCTCTTACCAGGTAATTATATTCCTTGATTAAATAACCAGGGATCTCAATAGCAGGAACTTTTGCCGAATCTATACACTCTATGTTACCGCAGCTATCACAGGTAAAATGTACATGATCATGTTGGTGGGCTTCAGAATGCGCATCATGTATACTCAGAGCATAATTGGCGGCTCCACTGTCGGAAGGGATTTTGTGAATTAATCCTTTTTCCAAAAAAGAGTTTAGGGTACGGAATAAAGTAACTCTGTCATAAGTCGGAAACCGCTCTTCGAGGTTTCGGGATGAGAGTGCATGGGTCTGATGCGAAAAATAGTGCAGTACATCCATTCTGCAATCGGTAATGCGCAATGAATAGTCTTTCAATATCTTCTTCAGCTGCCCTGCTTCCATGATCGCAAATATAGATTTTTTGCAATAAGGTTGCAAAACCAGATCAAACATTGTGAGCTTTTGCCATGTTAATTTATCGAAACAACGTGTAGATGACAATCTTTACATGAGCGGATACCATTTATCACTGCAAATTCCAGATTGACATAAATACTCTCTCCCACTCTCTGTAAATGAGAAACAATTTCTCTAACATACTGTAAAACAGGGACAAAGCGATAAAATATACATACACATGAATAGAATTTTACTAACTGCTATGTTGTTAGTAGTGGCTTCAATGACCTTTGCTGAGCTTTTTGCTCAGGGGGGCAGGCCAGGAGGATATGGCGGAAGGGGTGGAGCCCCTAAAATAAAAGGTAAAATAACGGGAACTGTGGTCGATAATACTACTGGCGAACCTGTTGAGTTTGCCACACTGTTAATCAAAGACCCTAAGACGAAAAAAGATGTTGGTGGTGGTGTTACAGATAGTGATGGTAATTTTAAAATTACTGATGTACCCATCGGATCATATGAGTTGCAGGTTTTCTTTATCGGTTACGAGCAGCTAAAGGTTTCGCTGACAATGACTCCCAAGTCGCCTGATGTTAATCTTGGCAAAGTGAAATTTATCCCAACTGCCACAGAACTCGGTGAGGTGGTAGTATCAGCAGATAAAGAGGTAATAGAAAACAGAATTGATAAACTGGTATATAATGCCGAAAAAGATGTTGCCAACAGCGGAGGAAATGCGGGTGACGTTTTGAGAAGAGCACCATTACTGAGTGTTGATCTGGAAGGCAATGTTTCTTTGAGAGGTAGCCAGAATGTAACAATCTTAATCAATGGTAAACCTTCCTCTATAGTGGCTGCTAATCCGGCTGATTTTTTAAGTGTTTTGCCTGCCGATGAAGTGAAATCAGTTGAGGTGATTACCACTCCCACAGCGAAGTATGACGGAGAAGGTAGCGCAGGTATTATCAATATTGTCACTAAAAAGAAAAGACTGGAGGGAATTTCAGGAAACGTCAATGCCTCTGTAGGTGTCAGATCCAACAACCTGAGACTTGGCCTGAATACTGGAAAAGGTCGGTTTGGCTTCAATACCAGTGGAAGTGCTTATTACAGTTGGCCCAGGATTGTGAAGTCTGAATTTGAAAGAAGTGATTTTGCCAACAGTGTCAGCAGAATACTCAGCGAAGATGGCAGATCCAGGTCAGACAGATTAGGTTTCAATGCCAATGCCAGCGCCTATTACGATTTCAATGCTTTCAGAAGTTTGTCTTCCTCTTTTAGAATTAGAGGGTTCAGGTCTTCTTCCGATGGAGATTTCGCCACGCTCTTCGATGATATGGCCAACGGAATTAATCAGGATTACCTGAGGACTACTGACAATGTGAGGCTGAGGTCAGGTTATGAATGGAATGTTGATTATATCATTAAATTTCCCGGACAAAAGGGGAAGGAGCTGGCCTTGTCTTATAAACTGGATGGTGATGTTTCTGATAACGAATCGATCATCAGACAAAGTGATCAGATTGGTAACGATCCGGAACTTTTTAGAGATGAGCTTAACCTGAATGATGGCAATAACAGCGAGAGTACATTTCAGATAGATTTCACCCAACCGATCAGTGGTCTTGTTACACTTGAAACAGGTGCTAAGGGAGTTTTGAGAACGGTAATCAGTGATTACACGTTTAGGAGCAGACCATCGGAAGGAGCCGAATATGTACAGGTAGCAGACAGGACTGATATATTCGATTATGGTCAGGACGTGCTGGCGGGCTATGTTTCTACCAACTGGAAACTTGGAAAGAAGCACAGTTTGATTGCCGGAGTACGATATGAATATACCCGTCTGGAAGGAAGTTTCGATGAATTGCCTACCAATTTTGAAAATGACTACTCCAATGTATTGCCGAGTATCATCATCAGCAGAAAACTAAAAAAGTTCTCTACATTAAAAGGATCATTTACGAGAAGAATACAGCGTCCGGGATTGAGAGTAATCAACCCGTTTATCGAGAGAGATAATAACAGAAATATCAGCTTCGGAAATCCTGAGGTAGAGCCTGAATTAACAGATCAGTACGAGTTGAACTACAACACATTCATCAAAAAATCGACAGTTAACGCTTCATTGTTTTTCAGAAGAACTACCGATATCATCGAAAGCTTCCTGAATATCAATGAGGAGGGAATTTCTGAAACTACTTTCCGTAACATCGGAACCAGTAATTCTGTGGGAACTAATATTTTCATATCCACCAAATTCTTTAAAATTTGGACTGTACGGGGTGGTCTCAACGTATTTACTTACAATGCCAATGGAGATGTGGACGGACAAAGCCTGTCTAACAGCGCATTGTTATTTGGAGGTAATCTCAATTCAAATCTGCAGTTAAAAAATGACTGGATCATCGACGCATCAGGGTTTTTCAGAGGGAGAAGACAGACAATTCAAGGCTTTAACCCGGCTTTTTCCATCTTTAGCATGGGATTCAGAAAGCAGCTATGGGACAAAAAAGGAAGTTTTGGGATCAGAATTGTGGAGCCCTTCTTTGAGAATAAAATTTTCAGAAGC
>JBCBHL010000186.1:0-13943 GCA_038525605.1 Bacteroidota bacterium | reverse complement strand
CACCAGCCATAGCTTCTGCGACTAAAGGAAACTTATCTACTTTGTCAATAGATGGCACTATCAGTCTTCGGTTATATCCAAAGCCTGCAGCAAGTCCTTCTACAAAGAAAAATGCCGGACCTCCCAGTGGTACATCAACAAACGCATAAATAAACATAGAAGGATGTCCCTGAAAGTAAGCGTATGAGCCCAGAGCGGCAAGCGCAAATTTCTCAGTTCTGATAATGGCAGTCCCGTCATAGGTATCATATGGATTTCCCTGTGGATCGGTGAGGGTACTCCTCAAAAATGCACCTCCTATCTCCAAAGGATCTTTTCTGTAATCAATTCCCATTCCATGCAATCCAAAAGTAGGATGAATTGGATTGATGGTACTGCTGGCAAAAAGTCCATCTAAAGAGATATTGAGGTTTTTCAAAGACAGTGATGCATCCAGTAAGAACGTCAGTTTACCTCCCTGAAACTGAACTCCTACCCTTTTAAACTCTATCGGTCCTAACTGCTTCTGCACCTTGAACCATTTGATACCATCTGAGTTTTGAGGAACTGTTGATACCGCCGTACCTGAGGCATTGTGATTGGAAGTGGTCTCGGGCACATTGGCAGATGGTGGTTGATTCTTCACATCATCAACTCCAATAGGCAGATCAAGATTGATCGTTTTGTCTCCAATCAGCAATTGAATATTAAACTCCAGTCTCGCATTCACTTCCTTCGGCAGATCAAATCCGCCAGCTGGTACTAATGGTTTTATTTTGTTGATCTCGTCGGCATCAAAGTTTTTGTTTGACAACAAAGGTCTGAAGACCAATCGTAGTTTCGAGTTTCCTGAAAGAGATTCGCCAACCAATGGCAGTTTCGACAAATCAACTCCTCCACCGACATCAAGTCCGAAGAGCACTTTTGTCTCTACATCTTTGTCAATAGCCAGCAAGGCGTTTTTCAAATTGAAGGATATTCCTTCAGATGCATTTAGAATACTTTCGTCATCTGATATCAGCTCCACCAGGCTTCTGATGTTCTCATCCTTACCCGCCCTGTTTTCAAAAGTAGCCAGGAAGATTTCGTCAGTATCCTTTGTTTCATTAAACAGGAGATCAAATTCCAGATCACTTACATAAAGTGTGCCGCTAAATCGTCTGATGTAACTATCATTGTTATGAGTTACTTCAATGCGGATATTTGAACGAACCCTTTTGCCAACGATTGTAAAGAGTGTATCAAATGCAAATGAAAAGTCTTTTGAATTGGTATTATAGGTGAGTTGAATATCTGATAACTCCATACCTTGCAGTGGTGGCGGGACGCCATCAGCAATCCCAAATTTTGTAGCTAACTTTTCCATCAGCTCTCCTATCGGTATCGGATTTTGCATTCCAGCGTCACCTGTGAGTTGCCATCCTCCGTTATCTAAATATTCTCCCTGAAGCAAAAAGTCAATATCAGAAATTGAAAAGGAGCCATATACTTTCACATCTCTGTTACCACCATAGACAATGTCCACCTCTACGCCGGCCTGTAATACTTTGACAGTACCAAAATCAATTTGATCTGTCTGTAGTGAAAAACCAAATGATTCCAGTTTTTTCCTGGTAAGGTTGAAACCCATTCGGGGATCATTGAGGTATAGCTGCGCTTTGAGCAAACTACCTGGGAATATGTCTACCAATGCATTTTCACCTCCTGTTAACCTGCTCAGATCCGATAAACCAGGCAAGGGAACCTGATTTGCATGCAGACTAAAAAACCAGTCTGACTGCTGAGTTTGCCGGAGAATTTGCGCATCTATTGTCACACTTCCGGCAATTAATTCACCTTGTACAGTTCCTGTCAGACCCCAGCCATTATTACCATTTTTCAATGAAAAGCTCAGATATAAGGAAATCAATTCCAGTTGATTTTCAACGATCACCCAATCACCTTCAGTGACAATAGCAAATTGCATTTGGGTGATCTTCCCCTGACTCGGAGCATATGTGAGATTGAGTTCTTTCAGAATGATTCCGCTAAGGTCACCAAAAGAACTGGGAAGCATTCCACTCACAGGATTATTATCGGCGAATTTCGAAAGGATATCAATATTGCTTATGGCAACTGAATGTCGGGCGGAGAATTTCCACTCCCCACTTCCGGGTGGAAGAGGTACCATCGCATTGATGACAAGTCCTTCTCCAATAGCCACCCCTCCATTGACAAAACCACTTTTGATATATTCTACTCCTTTTTTATCTACTTTAAAAAAGACTTTCAGGTCGCTAACTGACAGCTTATCTGCGATAATGTTCCAGACTGTTCCGGTGCTTGCAATCTCAAAAGAAAAAGATTTGAAATCCGGACTGCTATTCAGCGCACCTGATATTTCAACATAGAAACTATTCAGTACGAAGTTTTGAATAATGGTACGTATCTCGTTGAGTTTGCCGGTAGAGTCATTCAACAGGTCTTTCAGATCAAACTGCCCTGCTGAGCCAAGCAAAGTAAGGAACTCCAGAAAATCATCGAGTGGTGTATGTTTGTGTGGCTGCAACATGATTTGCCAGCCTGTCACCAGGGTCGGGAGCACCATTGCCAGCGGCAATGAAACCGTATCATCTTCGTTACTCCCTTTCAAGGTGACATCACATTCGATTCTCTTACTAATATTGACGGCTTGATTTCTTTTGTAAATGGAAGCGTACAAGACAAGTTCAGGTACCGGAAACCGGAAGGTTAGTAAGCCGGGAAGCGAAAACTCAGGAGTAGAAGTCGCGAGCAGCCCTCTTAGTCTGATATTTTGATAATCTTCTGCATTTGAAATTTTACCAACTACAGGTATGTGCGTACCGTCTACACCCGATACTAACTCAACAACTTTTGAAAGATTATCTCCGATGGTTAGTTCTCCAAATAAATTAAGCCCTTTTTCTACTTTGTCGGCAGTAACTTCTAAAGTACTCAGCAGAAAGTAAGGTACGTTATTAAATGCAAACAAATTGAACTCTGTTCTTTCCAAAGCAGGGAATCCCCGGCCTAAAGTCCAGCCTGATTCGGTGTTGATCCTAATCGAAAAATGAACAGCAGGGCCCACTGAAAATGCTCTGAACAGCACTGTGGGATTAGTCAGCCCAAACAATGGATCTTTGATCTGACCATTGATCGTGAATTCATCCTGATCGTCATTTGTCCAGGCAGGACCATCAGAGACCACAATAGTGACATCCGAAGTACTTAGGTCTGGTAGTAAGGGAAACAGTAAAATACCGTCATCGCCTAGTCCTGATTGATTCAAAACAACCTCAGACTGGCCTGTTAATCTTGTATAAAGCGTCGATAAGCTCATAGTATCTAATTATATCATATTATATCAGGGAACCTGCGTCCAATCAGTTCCGGGAAAGTACCTGCTATCATAAATCTCCTGTGCTATGTCTTGCACCAAAGACATCGCATTGCCTGCAACTCCGCCATTTACAAATGGACCAAATCCTACAAAATTTGGAGCAGCACCAACAGTAGTAGCGATCAACGGATGGGGAAATGCCGTCAAAATTTTCAACCAAACAGAAAGGAAGCCTTTTTCCTTAATCGTCGTTATCAGGTTTTTCTTCCATGAATTGAATACAGTCTCATATACAATGTTTGCTAGGCCATTTCCTAAAGCTGCCAGATCTGCTACCACCTGATCTACTGCTGCAAGCGCCATAAACCATGCTTCGGTGCGTTCAATGGTTCTGCGATCTGCATTTGCATTGGTATTTAGACCGCACAACCCAGCCATTCGACTGACTTTGGCAGTATTGGCAACTGGTCCGGGAGTTGGTACAACCGTTGCTCCCACCCCTCCATAATCCAAATGCACAGAAAAATTTCTAAGCACAGGTAAAGCCAGAGGTCCTGCTGTATTGACTACAAGGTATTTATGTACTTCATCTACCCGAACGACCCTCCATCCCAGCTGATTGTTTAATGTTGTATTGTCAACTGCGCTGTTAGCTTCATCCCAAAGTAAAAAACCAGTATTTTGATAGGAAGACTGCTCAAGCGGGAACTGATAGTAACGACCAACCAACCTGGAGTATTCTCTGTCAGTTATCCTGGTATCACTACCACCTATCGCCTGCGCTGCAACCGGATTCAGGTTAACCTGATCATCCTTTAAAAAAGCATCACCCACTACGGAGGCATAACCCGTGATAATATCTTTCTTGGGGCTGGCTCCTTTAGCTGAATTGCAATTTGAGCATGACGGCAAGTAATTGAACCAGGAAGTCGTTAATGAAGAAACACCCTGTTTTACGCCAGCTACCGTATTTCCTGCTCCTTTTGGCAGTATATGCTCTACGTCAAGTCGGGTCTTGATATTTGCTTCGCAGTAGGCACAGTACGGACCCAACTCATTTACCAGTTCTTTTTGAGCATCTGCGTATGAAAGTCCCTGCCAACCGCTGTAAAAAGAGTTGATATGCGTATTGATTTCACCAGTTGTAAACTGCCTTACAGCACCCAACGGGGGAACTCCGATCGCTACAGCTCCCATTCCATCACTAAATACAGAATTTACACCCACCTGGGTACGGGCATCCTGCATTGCGGAGGCTGCATAAGGTATATCTGCAACAGCTAATCTGGGTCTGTTAGCCAACCCAACTGCAAATGTATTAGCTCCTATGTTATAGTTCAGATTTTTTCTGATGATTAAGTAGTGAAAGTAATTGTCAATTATTGCCCTGTTAGCAGCAGGGATAGCCGCTAAAGCTACAGGATAGCCACCAGCTGCAAACCCTGCATAAGCAGCTACACCTACACCAGCTGCTACAGCAGGTACAACAAGTGCAGGCAAATAGACTGGTGCTGCCACCGCATTAACAGCAACAGCCAAAGCATGCCGCATAGCATCAGTAGGACCACCGATAGCCACTATTAATAATTCTAATCTATCGATTTCCTCCTCTATACACAGCGCCAGGCACCTTGTTTTCTGATTTTTGCCTACACCACCTCCACCTGTCGTGTTTTGAGTGGCGGTATGGTATGCTCCGTTGGGTCTGATTACAGGTCGCATAATTCTGTTGGTTTTAATTGATTGTACATTGATAAAGCATTTGGATGTTAGGGTACATTTGCCCAATTGGTATTTGGAAAATAATTACTGTTAAGAAGTGTTTGAGCAATGTCCTGCACGAGGTTCATATTAACCCCGGCAACACCGCCGTTTACATATGGACCAGCAGCTGCAAATGTGGGAACAGCTGCCGGGGTAGCCACAAGAGGGTGGGGAAAAGCAGAAAATATTTTCAACCATACGGACAAAAAGCCTTTCTCTTTGATAACCTTTATCAGGTTTTTCTTCCACGTTTCATAAACACTGACATAAATAGCATTCGCAGGTGGCCCGGGGAGTCCAGCTAAATCAGTTACTATTTCATTGACAGAAGCCAGTGCCATAAACCAGGTTTCTGTTCGTTCAACAGTCCTGCGATCTGCATTCGCATTGGTATTGATCCCGCAAATATTAATCATTGCACCTACCTTTCCGACCGCAGCAACTGGTGTATGAAGAGGGGTAGCCAATGCCCCAATTACGTCAACCTCCACTATGTAATTTACAGGAAGGGCTACTCCTACGTTTACCGACACATACTTATTTTCCTCGTTTACCTGAGTGATCACCCAATTGACCTGAGCAGCTATCGCAGTGTTATCTGCTAATCCGGTTGTCGCATTCACAAGTCTGAATCCTTCATTCTGATAAGAATTCGGATCCATCGCATTCAAAAAATAGTCACCTACCATGCTGAGGTATTCTTTATCAGTGATCCCCTGATCACCTCGCCCTCCTGCTACTGCTGCCACTACATGATTTGCACCGTCCTCTTTCGTTATTGCTGCTCCTGCTGCATTAGCAGGATTAGTGATTAAAGACTTAGTGGGTCTGGAACCTTTAGTGGTGTTGCAATTGGAACAAGACGGAAGAAAATTCAGCCAGGATCTTGAGAATGAAGAGAATCCCTCCCCTATCGGATTACCTCTTCCCTTAGGCATGAGGTGCTCAACTTCCACCCTGTTTTTGATGCTGGAACCACAATAGGCACAATAAGGACCAAGCACATTGACTAGTTCCGGTTGAGCTGCTGCATAGGCGGCTCCCCGAATTCCTGTGTAGAATGAATTGATATGTGTTCTAATATTAGCGGCTGTAAATGACCTGATCGCTCCCGGTGGTGGGGCACCAGTTGCCACTGCTGCCGCGGTAGAATAAACTGAACCCGCACCAACTATGATCCTGGTATCCTGCATGGCTGAAATAGCATATGGAATATCTGCAATCATCAGTTGAGGCGGACCCTGAAATGCATCTGCCGGAAAATTGAAATCTAAATTATACCGGATTACCAGATAGTGGAAATAGTTATCGACAATTGGCTGGTTTGCAGCTGGAAGCGCATTTAAAGCCGCGGGGTAACCACCAGCAACAAACCCTGCATATGCAGCAACACCGGGTGCTGCAACGACAGGAGGCACAACAATAGCCGGGATATTGACAGGCGGAGCACCAAAACCACCAAATGCTACGTCCAGGGCATGCTTCATAGCTGCTTCACCTCCTGCAGCTGGCAAGGCATTAATCAAACCTCCCAGTCTTGTAATTTCATTTTCAATACAAAGTGCGAGGCATTTTGAAGGTTGGTTAATGCCAACTGCCGCACTATTGGTAGTCATAGTACCTGTATGATAAGCGCCATCGGGTCTGGAAACTGGTATCATATGAATTTAAATTTTGTGTAACGTGTATTAGTTAATTCAGCCATTGCTAAAATCCGCTGTATCCATCGATCTCAAATGCAAACCAATCCAGTCTCACATTCTGTCCCCATCCTCTCATATGGCTATCCATCCTTGCGATATTTACCTTAAAGGAAGCTGTGGTGATGTATTTCACCGTAACTGCAAATGTGTCCTTGTAATAACCCTCTCCGCGAACTGTACAAATGCACATTGGCTTGAGCCTGAATCTCTGTGGAAAATTGATAGTAACTTCCTTTACGCCTCCCCTGTGGCTTCCGCATTTCACATGGCCGGCCTGCATCTTATTGAACTGCCTGTTAGAATTTACATTGATAGCTTTGGTCTTGATATTTCCATTGACATCAAGTTTTGCTCCCGGGCTCAATGTACCTACGCCAACGTTGTTACCAATAGGGTTCACAGCCAACGGTTTACTGCCATGAGACTGGATCCAACTGTAGTTGCTGTTATATCCCAACCGCAGATTTGACTGACTGGTCGGTCCTAAAATCAACGCTCCGCCATTAGCCGATTCATTTTTGTTGTATACATGAAGCTTGCCTACCGGTGTATTTGTCCCCACTCCTACTTTTCCGGAAACCATGTCCATTCTTACCTTTTCCCTGTGTTTCTCATCCCTGAAAATTATACCCTTACCGGACAGGTAATTCCAGTTATTAGTCCATGGCAAGTGGGTATTACCCGAACTGGGACTAAGTATCTCAACACCACGTCCGTTTGCAGGAGGCACCACAGCTAGCCTGGCATCAGGTCTGGTTGTACCTACTCCCAAGTTTCCTTTGGTTAGATCTATCCTTGCCCGTTCTACATGTTTTCCGTCTCTAAATACCACACCTTTGCCCGACAGATAATTCCAGTTATCGGAGAATGGTAGATGAGTATTTCCTGCAGATGGACTCAAAACTTCCAGTCCTTTGTAGTTCCTTCTCGGTACCACTGTCAGTTTAGCGGTGGGCCTGTTTGTACCGACACCAACATCATTACCAATGGGATTAATTGCCAATGGCTTACTCGCATACGATTGTATCCAACTGTAGTTTTGGTCATATCCCAGCCTTAGATTCGACTGATTCGTAGGTCCGAGTATCAGTGTACCTTTATTAGGGTCTCCATTCCTATCGATGACATGTAGCTTAGAAGCAGGCGTAGCAGTCCCTATACCTACTTCTTTGTTTTCATAAACAAGGGGTTGCTTTTCTACAATTGAAACAAACTGACCATCCCAATATCCCGGCAGGTTTTCATAATGTAAAAACATATTGGAGTGACCAGTCAGGTGATTGGTGACCAAAGTATTGATGGTAATATCTAAGAATTCTCCGGGACCCAGCAATACAAAAGGAATAATCCATTCATTGAAACCCTCTGTTTTCACTATCTCAATCGAAGTGTCGCTGGTAGGTGGAGGAGGAATTGACCCATCAGCGGGCGGCACGTAAGCTCTGGCTCTTTCGAGCGTATCCCTTCCGGTTGGATACTGTACCAACACCTTCATCTGTGCCAGTTGACTGTCGGTTGCTAGCGTCCATTCCTCGTTGGGATTACCGCCTTGTGCAACCAATACCAATTTGGAATCCTCTTCGCGACCTATGTATTGTCCTCTTCTGCTAGCATTAGTGACTCTGAGCTTCAGCACATTTTGATGAACTCCATCGTTCAAAACAGTATTAGAGCCAACAAACCCAACCTCCAGAGGTATATTCCGCTTACCCCTCCTGTTGATGATGTATAGATGAATGTCCCTAAAGCCGGTAATTTCCTGCTGATTGCCAGCACTTTGTAGATTTTGATAGTTCAGTAAAACTCTCGTCCCTCTGCTCCCTCCGGTTGGCTCACCTCTCAACTGACTAAGCTTGATAGCCAATTTATTGCCTTCAGGTAAAGTGAAGACATTTTTAGATTTTATATATAGTGAAATAGTTCCGTCCTGGTTAGGAACAATTTTCCCGTCTGATCCTTTGTCTACAAACAATTCATAATTTGATCCTTCTATTTTCACCTCGGAAGGATTATTGTACAAAGTACCTGGGCGAAAGACCAGCTCAAAATGATGATTCGTTTTTGACGCGGCACCAGTTAGATTTTGAAGCGTAATTGGTTGATCTGATGTATTGGTGATGTCCAAAGTCAATTCCTGACCAACAACATCATCTGTGATAAATAGTATCTGCTCTTCCTCCTCATCGTATAGGTCGAACCCAATTGGAAAACTAGTGGGTGTATTCATAATTATATAGTTTTTTGGTAAGATCAGGCTGAGGCTCAGTGATAAATTCTGAACCTCTAAAAGCCCGATCAGCTATTGTTAGTTTTAATTAGTTTATTAAGATTTTACTTTCTTCAGTTTAAGCCATCCTTCGCGGGCTACTTGTTTGTTCCCAAATGAAAGGTGTTCTTCGGGCGGTTCGAGTCGGATACCGTATCGATCAAAAAAATCATCCAGGCGTCTGCCAATAGCAATTGGAAAAGCATCATGTACCGGATCATCGCCCGGGGGAAATGCCCTGTGAACAGCCGTTGTGATTTCCGCCATTTCTTCGCCCTCATCGGCAAGGGGTTCTGAGCTATTTATCACTTTCAGCCATTTTTTCGCTACCAATTGATCCCAAAGTCGGGGTTGATCAGGGAATTTAGAATCGAACAATTGTCTTTTGATTCTGACGATTTGCGGAATCTCCTTCCAAATGCGATCACTGCCCCTTTCAAGCCAGGACCACTCGTAACCTCCTTCTACAGGCAAGCTGATATGCAGATGTCCGGCCGGTGATATCACAGGCGCAGTGAGGAAAGTCACCGATATTTTATTCAGTGAATTCTGATAATGCTCCTTGGGAATAGTCACTGACTTCACCGGCAACACACCTGTAACAGCATGTATAGCCCCTTTTGGATCGACCAGCATTGTCACTAAGAAAGGATCATCTTTCAGTGTTCTGTATATGTTCATCGGTTCAACACTGGTTTCTTCATCGTATGTCACAATGAAAGGATCAGGGTTGGCACCAGCTTCCGAACTGTAATAATTATCTCCAAGGCTACCATCGGATGTTTCGAGCCAGTAACCCAGCAACCCGTCATTCAATTGCTTATATTCTCCTAAGCGGATGGGTATTTCCACATCTGTGAAATTATCTGAAGATCTGCCATGACCAAGCAATTCATGTGATAATTGCAACCAGCTATTATCTACCGCCGGAGGAGTTTCTAACTCAAAACCTAACTTACCGCGGACTATTGCCACAGGTTTACCAATCAAAATGTTTAAGTCCTCGTGTTCAGTAAAACTCTCGGGATCGATGTTCTCGTCCGCCTGATTCAAAGCCTTCATAAAGTGATCGAGAAAGCTGTTATCAGTGGTATCTTTTTCTCTGATGCTATCAACCTGCTTTTCAAATAAATACCGGGCTACCTTTCTCAGGTGCTCATTTTTGATCGAATCAATAAATCCTGAGGCAGAAGAATCGGGGGCAGGTAGCCAGGGTGTGGACTTGTTCATTGTCAGTGCGCCTATTGCGACACCATCCACGTCATATATCATGATACTTCTATCCAGATTATTCGGAATAAGCCATCCGCAAATAGGTGTCGCACCAGGAAGCGAATGCATTTCCCGGGTTCCCGACATTGCTGAAAGTAGCCTGAAATTCAACCTTGCAGCCTGCGATATCCTTGGCTTCAAAAATATCGTTTCAGGAGAATTTTGTTCACTGATTGTTTCACTCACCGCTACATTTTCCGGAGTATCAAAATCCACCGATTGGCCAAACGAGTCTACCAGTCTCAACTTTAAAACCCTTAACTCTCCAAATCGAATAGGGTTGAAATCTCCCAGTGGTTCAGGAGCCGTAAGGTTTTGTTTACCAATTAATGGCGCGACTTCATTGGAACTGAAGTCCTGATAACCACTAAAACCCAAAGGATCTGCTACGTCCAGTTGACGGGTTTGTTTTTGAGTGAGCAATGCCTCGTTAAAACCGCCTATCGACTGAGACAAAACATTGATCTGAGCAAGGTATGTTTTTGCTGCCTCTAACAGCTGTTTTGTGTCAGGAGTTTGATCATCGCCGAAATCTGCCAGAAACTGACTTAAAGCAATGTCTAATCTGGTGCCTGCATTTGGCGTTAAAATCGTACTGCCACTGTATAAGTTTCCGTTTCCAAAAATGCTGCGATTGGCTGTCAGGCTAAAATCCGGATCAGTCTCTTTCAGTGAGCTATGTCTGCTCAGGTAGTTACGGGCATACTTTCTATTATTGGTTTCTTCATTGCTACCCGGTTGGGCTGGCAGGAATTCTACTTCCCATTCCAGCATAAAAGGATTCCAAATTTTATCACCCGTAGCATCTGATGTTGTTGCAAATAAAGGACTGATCGTATCAAGTATCTGTCCAAGTTCTGTTGCATTGAGTCCATTGGGTTTTCCAACCGGATCATCGAATAAATGACACTGCAATACTTCAATAGCTCCATCTGTAGGGTGTCGGTCATTTAGCAAAACAGGTAAATCACCCTCTGACTGCTCTTCTACAAATAACACCACAGGATCATTGGCACGCCAGTATCTTGACGCTGCAAGTTGTCTGATGGCCAGATGTTTACCCTGTTCCTTCATTAGCCGACCATCCACTGTTGCCTCATCATTGAATTCAGCAACTTTAGCCACTAACTGATTGAGTAACTCAACCAGGTCTCGGCCTATCCCTACACTGCCATCGTCACTCCTTGCTCTTAGTAATCTGCCGTTCTCATCCAGAGAAAGCGAGGCATTTCCTAAAGACGTTATCGCATTCGACAAATCGGGAATACCATTTTGCCGGATGTAGCGCATCAGCCCATCATTGTCGAAATATTCCCGCTTTGCATCAATGGGAGGATATGAACTAAGCATGTACTTATACCAATCAGAATACAACTGCTTTCTCAAAAAATCTACTTCTACCTTCTTTTTATCAAATTGATACTGCAGTTTGTTGACATCATGCAACAAGTCTGTGATGTCCTGCGGAATGCTGAGCAAATTCAGTTCGGTGGTATCCTCTGCAGATGCAGCAGATGTATCGGTGGTCTCAATTTTTATATTCCATTGATATCCTCCATTCCTGGCTGTAAACCCTTTTTCATGTCTGGCTTCCTGGAATTTATGACCAATGTCCAGGACCTTGTTATGTAATTTTGAAGTAAACTGTATCGATTCAAATAATTCTTCGATTTTCTTTTTGTCTCCTTCCAGTTGATTGCCAAGAAATGCCGATAGTGCCTCTGTTCCTGTATTCCCAATCGCCAACTTAATTTTACTGACATCAGGATGTTGTAATGTTTTAGGTGTTGCTCTGCCAAAAAGCATCGACTGAGTAGGGAGGTTGGCATCATTCAGGGTATCTGGTTGAGGAACAACCTGCAAATACAGCTCATCTTTAAATGCGCTCTCCAGGTAGTGATAATACTGATTGTCTTTGCTATTTCTGTTTTCGTAATCCTTCAGAAACACTTTCACAAAGTCTACATCAGGATTGGAATAGATGCCTACGACCTCATAGTATGTTCCATCTGCTATGTTATCCACTTCACTGTCGTGAAATCCAAAAACCGACAGACAATTAGGGTAAAATGCCGAAAAAGTGGGTTCGGCATATCCCTTGCTTCCGGGTTCGGGGTTATAGCCAACTGCAGTTAGTTCTTTCAGGTAATCCGTACCATTGGGAGTTGCCGAGCTCCAATTCGTCAGGTTATCGAGGAAACGCCCAAGGTAACGAAAGGAGCATGTTTTGTTCCCGGGTAATTCATCATGGTATGGAATATTAACAGCTCCGGCATTTCCCTGATTTTCCCCTCTGCTTAGCGCGATGAAGTTACTTTCAACTATCCAGTTTTTACTCACGGAATTCCCCACAAACCTTCGTACCATCCAGACGTTCGGTACTCCAGGATAGTAAAAACCAATCAACCTGCTCATCATGGTCATCAGTTCAGCCACAAACTGATCAGCTCTATCAGTATGCCAGCCAAACTGAGTAGCCAACTGACTGATGCCTGAATCGAATGCCGCGCCGTTGACAGTTCCAATCGATAATACGCTGGCTTTATCGTTGTTAATCGGCTTAATCCAACCGCTGGCAATTAATATCTCAGTCCAAATCTGTTCTTTTGTATCACTCCATTCTGCCGCAACATCGGAAAAGAAGTCCTTCAATACATCTAGGTTGTCTTTCCTGATAATTTGCGTATCGATTGTTTTGGTTAATCCTGCCGGCAAACTCCAGTGCAGATGAATACCGGGATTGAGCATTAGATTTTTATCTTCAAAAGGATGACTGATTATCTCTTGTCCAATGTAAGGAGTATCAGGATTGAAGTCTCTTGTCCCGTCGGTGTAGGGAAGTTTAGTGTAGTCGTCAACTGAATTCTTAACTAACTGAAAGTCTGGTAAGAAAAGTGCATCAAGGTGCACTGGAATGGCAAGCGTTTTCATTTAAGCTTCGAGTTTAGTAAACACCCGGAGGTGAGAATATTACTAATTGATTATCAAATAATAATTCCCGTTAGCTTAGAATGATAGTGTACTAATATATAACTTTTTTTGAATCAAAAGAATGAAAGATTATTTTTTTTGATCTACGACAACCTGCTGTTTGGTTCTTTTAGGTAGCTTTAAAACCATATAAAAATAGCTTCATTACTAATTTAAAGCACTTTTCTTTTCCTTTTAAATCCTCTTCCGATAGCAGGTGGGATTCTACAAAAATAAATAACGAGAACAGATAAATTTAGAAATACATCTCCATTTCAAGCAATTTCGCCACTGTAACAATTAGTATTTAACACATTATATCCAGGGTAAAAAATTAGAATAATACAATTTTCCGAACAAATTACAAGCTCATTTATCTAGCTGAATTAGCCTTACTTTTAAATTCATTAATTGCTAAAATCAATTATCTAAGACCTCTGCACATTATTTCACAAGAGTTTTTGTGAAGTTTAGTTGTCAGAGTAATGTTTCTTAACCGAAGGTATTAGCAGTAGCAAACATTCTATGAAATGATTTAGCTTCTTCAGTGTTTAATCTCCACCCTCAGAACTAGTCTTGCCATACAATTTCGCACTTGATTGATGAACCAAAACAAACGACTATAGTATATATTCTAAAATAATTTTTC
>JBCBHL010000185.1:0-13944 GCA_038525605.1 Bacteroidota bacterium | reverse complement strand
CAGTGCCAATTACCTCGTATAGTTTCATGCCGTTGGGAAAGTAGGTAGCTACCGGAGAGGTCATGGTAAAACCGTCACCCTTGTATTTGGTTGCAGGGCAGTCACAGGCCGAATCAAGAATATTGGCCAGGTAGCAGTCAAATTGATTAGTGATTTTATTTCTGAAAGCAAAGTCGTGGATATACCAGGGATATTTAACCGTGTATTCACTCAGATTGTACTGTTCGCTTTCCCAGTTGTTTTTAGACTTTTTCGATTTGATATCAGCTTTGACGGTGTTTTCTTTCAGATTCCATGACTGAAAATCCTGATACCCCAAAGCAGCTATCTGCCATTCCTTTTCAGTTGGTAGCCTGAACTTCACCTGCTTATATTTCCTTTTTTCCTGTTGATTGTATTGCTGAGTGAGCCAGTCACAATAAAGCATTGCCGCTTCATAACTAATGTTAATGACAGGGTAGTTATTGAAGCCATTGCCTTTCTTCTTGTTATTACTTAGCTGAAAATAAGCTTTCATAGAAGACAAGGCAACTCCTTCAAACTTGCTGAGGTCTATCTTGGCTATTTCATGTTGTTCTTCGAAACCATTGTCTCTCAGGTAGGAGAGGAATTTGTAGTAAGCAGCGTTGGTCACCTCAACATTGGAGGCAAACAAAGGTTCGCGGATAGGTACCATCTGCTTGTCGATATCTCGGGTTGACAGATTCATTTTTGGGAAAACAACTTTTTCTACCGCCTTAGGAGTAAGTATGTTTTCTACTTTCTTCGTAATGCCCGCAAAATCAGAAACACTGTAAATGAGGGTGTTTATTTTTGCCAACTGTTCAGGCTGATTGGTTTGCCTATAGTGGGATCTTAAAATGATAAAACCGGGAAGGTAATTTGGCTCCAGAACCCTACCTGCAGCACCATCACCTTCATTATTGAAGTCTGTAAGTAGGTAGTCAACCAGAAACCTGGAGGTGTTTCGGGCCAGTTCTCCTGAAGAGTTTTCACCTTCTTTAAGGTATTTCAAAGCCAACCCTGAAATGTTCAGCTTTCCGCTAATGTCAGCGATAAGATCCTTCTTTAATGTGAGAGAGTAATAGAATGAAATATCCGGGTTTTCAACAGGCAGGTTTGTGATTACACTACTGATGCCTTTGTACGGATTCTGAGGTCTGACTAACAGAGAATTATAAATCTTGCTTCTGTAAGCAGACTCTTCCAGTAGGTTGACATTCACAATTTTCACATCTTTTCTGATGTTTAGAACGTCCTGTAATACCAGCATCGGTATGGAGGTGTTACCGCTTTCTGAAAACAAAACGCCACCATCCTCTACAGACATTAGCAAGTTGTAGGCGTAATTGTACAAACTGGGTGATATCAGCTTCAGTTCATAGAGTCTTTTCGCAATTGAACGTCTTGCCTGCAGGTCTTCCTCAATTTCAGCTTTCAATAAACCCATTGATAGCACCTCCGGATGATCCGGTTGAGATGCTTTTACTTGTCTGTAAAAATTCAGCCCGGTTTCAGAAAAGCCATAATTTTTCGCAGCTATCAATTTCGAATCGAAGGAATCCGGCCATTTTTCCAATACACTGCGGGCTACCCGATCCCGCGTCTCGCTGGGGGAATTGGCGTAACTGAGACTAAAATAGTAATTGAACCAATAGTCAGGCTGCTCGGGATTTTTATCAATCTGTCTTTTCCAGAAAACCGCTTGATCCTGATACCAGCTACTGTGCTTTAGTACCTTGAGCCTGGAAGGAAGCGGCTTTTCATTGGCGAATGAGAAAAATGGAATAAAAATAATTAGTAAAGCAAATCTTTTCATATTCAAAATCTTATATCCGGTATACACACAAAAAACCTTCAGGTTCAAAAGAAAGTACTTAAAATATGAAAAAAATGACTTTCAGAGAAGTGGTTGATCAGTTATCCTGAGCAGGTTTCGACAATCAGAGTTTTTACCGTGAAACATCGTATCTTGGTATGGTCATTTATGAATACCACAACTAACACTCAAAACGTTTTTTATCATTAATAATTTTATTTCTTTTGTAAGAGATAATCAGTCCGATCTTAAAAATGAGAAACTGTTCGATAATTACTGTTTTAACAATTCTTGTTACATTCACATGCATTACAGCTTGTCAGGAAGATGAAGTTGTAGTTACCGCTGATTTAAATGTTTATGTATCCAATAGTGGGGGAGGTTTTATCGATCAGGCGATCATCACGCTTACTAATGCTGATGGAGTGAAACGTGGTACTGCCTCTGAGTTTGGCAAATTTCCGTTTGAAGACATTCCCGTTGGCGAATACCTTGTGAAAGCTGAGAAATCAGGTTTTTTGGAAGCAGAACAGGAGATTGTAGTAAATGATAACGGCACAAATGAAATTCACCTGACACTGGAGCCTGAAACCATCGTGATTGTTACTCCTGATAGTCTATGGTCTGCACCTACTGCTTCTTTTGTAGAGTTGGAAGTGAAGAGTAATTCCAGCTGGACTATTTCAGAATCAGAAGAATGGATTGAAGTAACAACGTCAGATATAGGAGGGGATCAGTTAGTCGGTTTAGATATTTTGGCAAACACAACGGAGTTATACAGGTATGGAGTGGTTGTTGTGAAAGAGGCAGATGTCATCAAAAATGTTGTGATCGCACAACCTCCAAAATTCCAGGTTCAAAGCCTTAAATTGTTAAACAATAATCGTTTGTCTGACGATGGTGCTTTATTTGAAATATCGTTTAATCAGGCTATTACCATCGATGACATTTCCGTAATTACTGCCAACTCGAATTGTAAAAATTTTGAGGTGATTCGTCAATCGGCAGATCTTTATCATCTTAACAATACTTGTTACTTTTCGATTGGTGGGTCATCTGAATTCATATTGAATGGGAGATACGCAGACGGATCTATATTTAAAGATACACTCACTAATGATAGGTTTTTGAACAGAACCTTTATTGAAGGAGAAGAGCAAAAATCATTTGTTGATGAAATCTCCAATTCTTTTTGGGTGAGTACAAGGTTTCCAACAGCTATTTATCAGCTTGACAGGAATGACCTTTCCATTAAACAGCAGATAATTCCTGACTTGTCTGGAAATCTTGTGGATTTTGAATTGAATCATCAGAGGCAGGAGATTTATATCCTCGATTCTAATCAGAAAATATTTGTTTACGACCTCTCAACCGGCATATTAAGACGGCAAATGAATATTCCCAGAGACGAGATAGCTTGCGATGGAGACCTTGTCGGAATATTTCAAAATCTTTTATTCACAAAAAATGGGACAGGCATGATATTATTCTCTGACCATTTTGGTTGTTCCAAATTATATTTTTTTGATGAAAACGGGGACGTAGAACTATCATTGCCGGAAGGTTTGTTACAGCAGAAATCGATAAGGAGCATTGGTTTAAACTACGACGGAACCAATGTTTTGATCTTCAATAATTCTGTTGGTCAATTCATTGTTTATGATGATAATGATCAGTCATTTCGTTCTGTCAATGCAGATTCGGATCAGCAATTTTCGTCATTAATAAGAGTTCATAGAAAAGACAATGGTTTTATCGGCCTGGATCAGCAAACCAATTATCCTTACTACGTGAGCTATGAAGACGGATCGGCTGCTACCTTTTCATACATTCAACAGTTGTATCAGGCGCCAGACTTTGATTATACAAATGGAAACGAGGGTAATTTGTTTTTTCTGACTCGGAATGACAATGACTCTTTTTTAAGTTATTTTAATATCAACTCAGGCACAGAAACTTCTTCCTATTTTCTCAGAGGTGAGGTGACTAACGTCATATCTGACTTAGATGGTGACAACCTGACATTGTTCTCTATTATTCCCTCACAAGATCGTAAATCAGTGATATATCAGGTGTCAGATAGCTTCGTTGTTAAGGAGTAGCACCTTTCTGCGTTATATTACTCTCTTCTGTCATCAATTCTGCTGAGCTTTCCTCCTGCACTTCTTGGAATGCTGCCTGGTTCTTTGAGTGATACTTTCATGGAAAGCCCGATTGAATCTTTGATTTTTTGTACGATTACATTCGACAAGGTATCATGATCCGTTTTGAGGTCAGCTATCGTTTCTGCCTCCACAGTTACGACATCCATATTACCTTTTTTTTCAACAATTAGTCGATAGTTAGCACTTACTTCATCAAATTTGTGAATTAGTTCTTCCACCTGTGTATGAAACAGATTCACGCCTCTGATAATCAGCATATCATCGGACCGCCCTTTGATAGCAGACATTTTGATATGAGTTCTTTTAGCATTGCGATCGTAGTTGATAGAGCAGATGTCATTTGTCCAATAGCGAATTACGGGGAATGCTTCTTTGGTAAGTGTGGTTAAGACCAATACACCTTCTTCGCCATAAGCAAGAGGTTTGCCAGTGTCTTTGTCTACAATTTCCGGAAAGAAATGATCTTCCCAGATGTAGCTGCCGCTCCCTTTTTCTTCAAAATCTTCCTGAGAGACGCCAGGACCGATGATTTCACTCAACCCGTAAATATTTGTGGCAGAAACATGCAATCCTGCTTCCACCTGATCTCTGATAGCATCAGTCCAGGGTTCAGCACCGAGGACCGCATATTGCAATGGCAAGTCTTTGGTATCAATCCCTCTCCTGGAAAACTCATCTGCAAGTGTTTGTGCATAGGAAGGTGTACAACAGATCACTTCAGGTGCAAAGTCCTGTAGTAAAGTAATTTGTCTTTCAGTCATACCTCCAGAAACAGGTATTACGGCCATTCCAAGCCTGGTAGCGCCACCATGCATTCCAAGGCCTCCCGTGAACAAGCCATAACCATACGCGTTGTGAAGCTTCATTCCCGGTCTTGCTCCAGCACATGCCAGGCTTCTCGCAACCACTTCATCAAATAGGTCAAGATCATTTTGAGTATATCCTACCACTGTAGGTTTTCCAGTTGTTCCACTAGAGGCGTGAATCCTTCTGATTTCATCCATTGGTCTGGCAAACATATCAAATGGATAGTTATCACGTAAGTCATCTTTTTTGGTAAAAGGAAGTTGAGGTAAATCCTCTACAGTTCTGATATCCTCGGGTTTAATGCCGAAGGTATCGAATTGTGCTCTGTAAAAAGGAACACTTTTGTAAACACTCTTTACAAGATTTGCTAATCGCTCGTTTTGAAGGATCCTTAACTCCTCCAATGGCATTGTTTCTATGCGACTGTTATACATGTAAGCTTATTTTCAGGTTAAGTGTACATTCCAATTCCGGATCAGTGCTCGCCCGGAATGGAAATATACAAGTTGTCTGTTTCAATCAAAGTTATATCCAAAAAATGCTAGAGAGAAATGAGCTTGCCGATTACCTCTGCAGCGGATTGTTCCTTACCCATCAAATTTGTTTGCTCGAAATAGTTGTACCAACCAGCTCCCGTGACAAGTTGCTGAAAACTATTGGCAGCCTCCTGATTCGGAAAAGACCAGATTGCAAAATAGTCGTAAGCCGCCTTACGGCTCGTGCTATTGTCATTCACTGACCAGGTTAGTACTTTTACTCCGTTGTTCAATAATTCTTCGATCGCCTGGCCAACCTGATTCATATAGCTTTCTCTCTCTTCGCCAGATAATGCCAACCATGATGGTTTGGCGTTCCATTGTTCAATAATGTAAATCATGTGTAGTTTTTTATGCTTAATTGTTATTAGTTGTTTTCTCAACAGATATCACCTACTGATGCAAACCACGGCACTGCAATCAGTTATTAAGAAGCCATTTGTATCTGTCATTCTTATTCGCTAGGCAGAAACGGCCTTTTTTATGCTGATGATCTGAGGTTGCGTAACGGCTTTCAAGCCTTCCATTCCAAATTCAACGCCATATCCGGATTCTTTAATGCCACCAAATGGGACCATTGGGTGAATCGCTCCGTGTTGGTTAATCCAGACTGTACCGGACTCTATTTTAGAAGCTACTTTGGCTGCCTGATCAAGGTCATCACCCCAAACGGAACCGCCAAGTCCTGTCTTGCTGTCATTAGCTTTTTGAATAGCTTCTTCGATGCTTCTGTATTTGATAATTGGCAGTACAGGTCCAAACTGTTCTTCATCCACTATGCGACTGCCATTGTCTACATCGCCAACTAGTGTGATGGGGTAGAAGTAACCTTGGCCTTCCATCGGGCTGCCTCCTGTGATGATGGATGCGCCATTGGCTTTTGCATCTTCTATGAGGTTGTTGACTTTATCAAATTGCATTTTGTTTTGAATGGGACCCAGAACAATACCTTCCTGCATACCATCTCCCATAGGCATCTGACCTGCCTGCTCTTTCAAAACTGATACAGTTTGATCGTAATCGTCTTCATGCACATAGAGTCTTTTCGCACAGGCACAAGTTTGTCCCATGTTGATAAAAGCGCCCCAGAACAAATCTGCTGCTTTTGCACTTACGTCTGTGCCAGGAAGAATAATTGCTGCATCATTTCCTCCGCATTCCAGCGTTAGTCTGGCCATGTTGCCTTTGGATGTTTCAATAATCCTTCTGGCTGTATTGGCCGAACCCGTAAACATGATCTTATCAATATTTTCATTTTCAACCAGTAATGAACCGACTTTGCCGTCTCCTGAGACAGAATTCAGTACGCCGGGAGGCAGGACGGTATTCATTAACCGGATCATCTCCAAAGTGCCAATAGTTGTATATTCAGAAGGTTTGAGAACTACCGTGTTTCCAGCTCTCAACGAAGGAATAATCTGCCAAATGGCAATCATTAGCGGCCAGTTCCACGGGGATATCGCCCCGACCACTCCAATTGGTTTCCTGTGAAGTTCATCTTTTCGGGTTTCATCTTCAAAGACCACTTCCACAGGTATATCAAGTGATGCTGGCACCTGAGTCCATCCAACGCAGGCTTGCATTTCGAATAGCGAGCCGGGTCCCGATTTCGGTTTGCCCTGTTCTTTGGTAATCCAATCCGATAAATATTCCGTGTGTTGCTGAAGAACCTCGGAGACCTGCATCAAAATGGCTTTGCGATCTTCATCGGATTTTGATGCTCAATGTTTCTGTGCCGATTTAGCACTTAAGATGGCTTCTCGTACCTGGTCATCACTGGATATTGGGGCATATCCCAGCAGTTCATTGTTTGCAGGATTCCTTACTTCAAAGGTCTGGTCCGAAGAAACCGACTGACCATCAATTGTAAACGAATATGTTTTCATAGGCTCATTGTTCATTTGATTCAATTGCAAACTATGAGCTATAATTGATGATTTAATGAATAATTATTCGTTTGTGTTGATGTATAATTCATTTTATATTGTAAAGTTTATGAAAGTAGATATATTTAAATAATAATAAAGTTATTGTGAATAATAATAAAGTGATGGTAGAAAAGTTTATTGAAAGAGCGACAGATTTTGAATTGGAGCAAGGTAAGCTGTCGGTTTATGAGACGAACTGTACTTGCAGAGATGTGAAATTCTACTTTGAGCAGAATGTTTTGACAGTGATGTTGTCAGGACATAAAACGGTTGTTTCACAAAAACTGAGAGTTGAATTTTTCCCCGGAACTTTTTTTATTCCTGAAAAAGATACCGTTCAAAAAGTAGACATTAGCAATGCTTCAGTTCATAATCCGACTAAGTGCCTGGTACTGGAGTTAAAACCTTCTTTCCTCAGCACATTTCATGAGGAAGTCATGCTTTCGGATAGTTACCGAGACATTTTATTCAAGGGGGAAGTTGTCGAAAATCATCAGCACTTTTTGTCGAATGACCAACGGTTGATTAATGCATTTTCCAGGTTATACGAAAATCAGTTTAACACCGAAGGAACTGCTAGAGATATGATTGATACATTGATCATCAAAGAGATGTTGATTTTATTGTTTCAAACTGAGGCGATTCACTTGCTGAAACAAAACTTTGAAAACAGTGTGGATAATGTAGACATTCAGAGAAGCATTTCTTTTATCAAATCAAATCTTAGAAGAAAGATTATGATCGATCATTTGGTAAAGGTATCAGGTTTCGGACTGACTACTTTCTTTAAAAAATTCAAGGAGGCCACAGGTCAGTCGCCTGCAGATTATATTTTGCATGAACGGATTTCTCAATCAAAAATTCTGATTCAAAAAAAGCAGCTTTCGTTGAAGGAAATTGCTTACAAATGCGGATTCAACTCCTATGAGTATTTTTGTAGCAGCTTTAAAAAAATAGAAAAAACAAACCCGTCTGCTTTTCAGGGAATGTATTAGATCTATTTACTTTCTACTCAAAGCTCTCATCGGCTTCATCGGTACCTTTTTCATGTAGTCTACTTCAATCATCGGGTAGCCAAAGTCTTCTACCACTTTTCCATAGATCACGTAAAATCCCCGTCCCTTGAAGGGATATCTGCGAGCTACATCGGGGAAATGAACTGTATCAAATACATCTCCCTTTTTATCTGTGAAAGTACCAAAGTGCATTTTATGACCGCCATGGGTACTGGTTTCTTTTGTGGTGACCAGGTATCCTGTGATGTTGATCTTTTGACCGAGATGTTCCAGTAAATCATATGCATTGATATGCCTCGAAGGATTGATGAACTTTACAGCTTCAACTTCATCCAATAACATGTAGGGGTTACATAAAGGGAAACCAATGAATTCCAGTTGGTCGAAAGCATCTTCCAGCGGGTCATCGTGAAACTCGGGTAGCTGATATTCAGTAGGGGAGATGTCGAACAATTCGCCGCTTGTTCTTACCACTTTTTTGCCGCCGAAATATAATTGCGCTTCCCAAAGAAGGGTCTTTTTGCTTTTTCCCAGGAAGCCAAAAGCGCCAACACGGATTAGCGTTCTCAACTGTTCGATTCCTACTGTGATCCGCCTGATAAAATCATCAAGACTCTTGTAGGGACCGTTTCTTAGTCTTTCGCCAGGAATTGCCATACCGAGATTTCTTTCAACACCTTTTAAATGAATGAAGCCCACATAGATATCGATGTCTTTAATATGTGTGAGATACTCACTGGTGTTGATGCAAGGTGGAAGGATATTAGCGCCACTCAGGCGTGCTTCCTGAAAGTAGAACTCTGTTTTGTAGAAGCCACCAAAATTATTGATTACGCCCACCATAAATTCCAGTGGATAATAAGCTTTTAAAAACAGACTTTGATAGCTTTCCACCGCATAGCTTGCGGAGTGTCCTTTTGAGAAAGAATAGCCGCTGAAGCTTTCAATCTCATACCATACTCGTTTGCTAACATGGTCCTCATATCCCAACCTTTTGCAGTTTTTGAAGAAGGTTTCCTCCAGTCGCTGAAACTCTGCTCTTGAACGGAATTTTCCGGACATACCTCTTCTAAGGATATCTGCGTCTGTTAGTGTAATATCTGCAAAGTGGTGCGCTACTTTTATGACATCTTCCTGATAGACCATCACACCGTGAGTTTCTGTCATCAGCTCATCCATTTTGGGGTGTACGGATTGATACGGTTGTCCCTGAATTTTCATGTGGTGCCGCTCTATATAGGCTCGCATCATCCCGGAGCGGGCAACTCCCGGTCTGATAATGGAACTGGCTGCTACCAGTGTTTTATAGTCCTGGCATTCAAGTTTACCCAGTAGCATGCGCATGGCAGGTGATTCCACATAAAAACACCCCATCGTTTTGCCGGTACTAAGAAGCGTATTGATATTTTCATCTATTTTAAAATTATTGAACTGGTCTATGTTGACTTTTTCTCCATCCCGATTGCGGGCGATGATGTCGTTGGTGTCTTTGATATGTCCTAAACCGCGCTGACTCAGAACATCGAATTTATAGACTCCCATATCTTCTGCATTATGCATTTCGAAATGGGAGGTGGGTAGGTCTTTCGGTGGAAAGTCTGTAGCTGTATATGCATAAATAGGCTTTTCTGTAATCAGTACGCCTCCGGCATGAATAGACAGATGAGTGGGGATCTCCTGCATCCTGTTAGCATACTGCAAAATCAGTTTGGTAATGTGATCTTTGTCGGAGTACTTTCCAGCAACCAATTTGTCAATTTCTTCCTTCGGTAAACCGAATACTTTTCCTAATTCTCTGATTGCTGAACGGGCTTTAAAAGTGGTATGAGTGCCTAACAATGCGACATGCCCTGAGGAGTTTGGTTTTGTATTGTATTTGTCGAAAATATACTGATAAACAGCGTTCCTGTTTTGCCAGGAAAAATCCATATCAAAGTCGGGAGGAGAAGTTCTGCTTGGGTTTAAAAACCTTTCAAAGTACAGATCCAGTTCTATAGGATCTACGTCTGTAATTCCGAGGCAGTAGGAGATGATACTGTTGGCACCACTTCCTCGTCCTACATAGGAGAATCCTGCCTTTTTAGCGAAGGTAACTATGTCATGACTAACCAGATAGTAAGCTTCGAAATTTTTCTTGGAAATGATACTCAGTTCACGCTCAAACCGCTCTTCGGTTTCGGGAGTAATCAATCCTTTATATCGCTGCTCGTACCCCCGTCTTGCTTCAGTTTTTAGATACTGAAAATCTTCCTTTTTACTGCCCAGAATATTTTTGATGTTTTTATCCGTTCCTAACTCAAAACTCACTTGACATTCAGCCATGACGGCCTCAGTATTTTTGATGACTTCAGGATATTGCCTGAAGTATTGCTTTAATTGATCTTCCGGCATCATAACCTCATTCTCATTAGCCTGAGTAGACGGATCCAGTTTACTGAGTAGCGTATTTTGATCAATGACCCGTAACAACCGATGAATATTGAATGTAGTCCTGTCTTTGAAGGTGACTGGATGTAGTACCACAGCTTTTTTCAGGACGTTTTTCTGTTCTGATGTAAATATTTTATTTAAATCATTGATTTTTAAACCTATATATTCATTCTCTTTTAGTGTTGGTTGAATATTGGTGGTTGGGTAAATAAAGACTACATCTTCTATATCTGGTGCATTCTTTTTGAAGGGCTTCTTTTCGCTGTTGCAATGTGATAAATAGCGGTTTAGTCTTTCAAAACCGATGTTGTTTTTGGCAATGCCTACGTACAGTAGATCATTCCCATTTCTAAACTCAATGCCAACGGAGATTTGCAGCTCATATTCGCTACTGCGTTCCTGACAAATCCTCATAAATTCTATGTATGCCGAGGTATTGTGAATGTCAGTTATGATTAGCTTTTTGACCCCACATCTTTTGGCTTCATCAAACAGCTCATTGATGGATAATGAACCGTATTTGAAACTGAAATATGTATGGCAGTTTAGAAACATATTGACTCTATTACAAAGGAAATTTTTTCATTTTTCCGATCATTTCTTTTAGTGCTGCAGCAATTTCATCGCACTCCATGATCAACGCGGAAAAGTGGTCTTTTGACAAGTACCCAATGTCATTGAGCAACCTTAACAAATAGCCAGTTTCGTTAACGTCTTTGCGGGATAAATTAAGTTGCAGAAAGAGATCTTTTTTAGAGTCTTTTTCGGAAACGGTTTCAAGTTTGGCGCCTATTGCAGTGCCACTCCTTAATAGTTGTTTTGAAAGGAAAAAATCCTGTTTTTCCTTAGGTAGTTTTCTGTAGAGTTCAATGATTTTTAGAGCAAAATCATAACTCTTGGTTTTTACATTCTTGTCTGTCACGATCGATTCGGTTTTTGCGTATTTGTGATGCCACCACTACAATGTGAGTGTCGGCGTGTTTTATACACCTTAGCTTAGTATTTAGCGATGGTGTGTTTTGTACTCCTTAGCTTAGTATTCAGCGATGGTGTGTTTTACGTACTCATGCCAAATCATTAGCATAGGTTTATTTGGTTCACCGTTACTACATTGGTAGCGATGGTGAATTGTATGTGTCGAAACTATTCTGATAAACACTATGCCCTGCACTTTTTGTAGTTTGGTGCGAGGGATTATAGTTTCGTTTAGGGTAGCTCAAGCGTATTTTATTGTCAATACCTGACTTTGGTTTCCATGTAACCATTAGATTTGCTCTTGCCCGATGGGCTGCAATGGTGAAGGCAAACACCTTTGTTTTGGATAGCTTTATTGCTCTTTCTACTACCTAAATGTGATTTTTAAATATCAATTCATATTTCATTTTCGGTTTTGGCGTTTCATTGTATACTGTAATTATTTTCTAATGCTCAGTTTAAATCTCTACTATTCATTACCTTGGATCTTCTACATTATAGAAGGTTTTAGTGAAGGTTAAAATCATTCCTACACTTCTCCCGAGAACACATTATTATCCATCCTGACCCTTTTATTTACACCGCTGGTGGCTGCTCTGATGATACTGTCCTGTCCGTACTTCATTTTGATTTTGTCCAATGCCTGGTACAACTTGATGCTTTCTTCGGTATCATCGAATAAATTGATTTGATAGTTTCCATGTACCAAACCACTTAATCGGACACCAACAAGTCTCAGCAACATCCTCCTGCTATACAGTTTTTTGAAAAGTGTCAATACGTGATTGATGATCGTCTGGTCTGATGCTGTATAGGCTATATGTGTTTGTTTGGATTCCGTATCAAAATTTGAATATCTGATTTTTACTGTGATGCAGGAAGTCAGCTTTTGACTCTCTCTCAATTTGTAAGTTAGCTTTTCGACCATTGCAATCAATATGGTCTTTAGCCTGGATACATCAGTGGTATCCTGTCCAAAAGTACACTCTGTAGAAATTGATTTTTTCTCCGTGTAAGGTATTACAGGAGTAGTATCAATGCCGTTTGCTTTGTACCAGAGTACTTTACCGTTTTTGCCAAAGGCCTGCTCCAGCATTTTAATAGGCATTTGCCTCAATATTTTTATTTTGCTAACTCCCATCTGGGCCAGAAACTCAGTGGTCTTTTGTCCAACCATTGGTATTTTCCTTACTGATAGCGGGTCAAGAAAACTTCGTACTTCCCCATGTGGAAGATGTTTTTCACCGTTGGGTTTAAACTCACCTGTCACAACTTTAGAAAGCATCTTGTTAACAGATACACCCATAGAGATGGGTAAACCCGATTCATCCATGATTTTCTTCCTGAGTTCTTTGGACCATTGAAAGGTACCAAAAAACCTGTCGAGCCCTGAGGCATCTATATAGAATTCGTCAATAGAAGATTTTTCAAACACAGGCACTTCTTCCCTGATGATCTCAGTGATAAGCCTGGAATATTTACTGTAAGCCTCCATATCCCCCGAGATAACTTTTGCATCGGGGCATAATTGTAAAGCCATGCGGGTGGGCATAGCTGAATGCACCCCAAACTTTCTTGCTTCATAGCTGCAGGATGCGACAACTCCTCTCTTGTTATTACCTCCTACTATCAATGGGATACCTTTCAATTTGCTGTTCAACAGGCATTCTACTGAAACAAAAAAAGCATCAAGATCCATGTGTATAATGGTTTTTTCCTGACTCCCGGTGGAGATATTTGCGTTCTTCATTTTTTTATTATTAAAGCCTTGTTCATCAATATCCTACAGCTTTCGATACTTGGTTTAGCTGTCTGCTAATTCAATCGCTAATTGCTTCGAAGTATTGTGGTTTTTGTCATAGCTACACATAAGTAATTCGAAGTTTTAACAACACCTCTTTTTATTTAATGCTATAATTTTTAGTTTTAGGTCGACTTTTGGAGGTTTAAGCTAAAAATTTTAGCAATTCTTTTGCAATAATAATACTTATTACTAATTTTACTACTATAAATACTAATTAAAATAGTAAAATTATGAATTTAACCGTTGAAAACATTGCCCAGATGTCGGATTACACATTCGATAGAGATTATAGATTGAAGCTTTCATCTAAAAAATTGAAATCGGGAAAGTGTCAGGTGAAGTTTTTTGCAACTGTCAGAAGGAATAAAAATATGTACGGATATGTTTTGGCAGAAGCGGAAGAGACTTTGAAAGAAGTTGTATGTAAGATTAAAGGGAGACTTGATCAGGTGAAAAACCGTGAC
>JBCBHL010000184.1:0-13982 GCA_038525605.1 Bacteroidota bacterium | reverse complement strand
AAAATAGCAAGATAAACAGTCTAGAAAACCTAGATCAAGGCAGAACTATATACTCAGAATTAAATCTACGTGATCTGAAAGCCATGATGAAACTACAAAATGGCTTTCATGAATAATGCGGGTTAAGTAACTTCTTTCGTTTCACTAAGTCTTATTCCAGCTTTTTCAAAAGCAGTTATGTCAACATATTCACTGATGGGTATTACTACTGAATTAAGTGAATCATATCCTGTTTTCAGGTATTTCATTGAATCTATGAGCGAAAAATCACCTTGCTGATCATTGTGAAGCAGATGCCTTTGAATAGAATTGATGGTACTGAAATAGGATTTCATTTCTTCTCTTTTTTGAAGAACTTCGGTAAAATCAGCCATATCACGTTCGTCCAGTGTTTCTCTCACCACTTGATACATACTGCTGATTACCTCGTTAGAATATCTTAATGCAATTTCATTTAATGAATCCACCTTAATACAAAGTGGCAAAGCATTTGACCTCAATTGATCCGCATTGCGATAGTTATGAACTGAATAGATAATACAAAATAGTATGGAAGCGACTAAGCTGATGTTTAATATCCTGACCATATCGTTTCATATTCTGGAACTTCAGCAATGATGCGATCTTCCAGGGTTGATAAAAGGTGATTTTGAAACCCATAAAGGGCGATTTTAGACTCAAGCAAATTGGCAAGTTGATCTTGTGGATCATCAGAAGCTGAAATCCGAAATAGTAAATTTTGTCTGAATGAATCCAGCTTACTTTTTTCATTGATTATCAGAGATATCTGATCGCAAAATTGCTCTATCGATGCGATCAACTTTTCATGATCATACAACTCAACGTCCATCTGACTATCCAGTACAATTTCCAGATCATCTACATACTTTGTGAATTGCTCAACTGCAGGCGTATATATGGAATCTTTTACAAACAGATCAGTTAGATTGCGCTTCATTTTAGCATTAAGTCTGATATTTCTATTCTTTTGTGTATTGATGGTGTATTGGAAAGCATCGTAAGCTTCTGCGATTTGCTGTTCTTCTCGCTCTAAACTTTGATAACTCTCCCAGGCAAAATAACCGCTCAAGGCCAATAAGATTACCAATAGCATTGAAAGCTTTTTGCTCTTCAAAAAGTATTGTTGGTGCATATCACAAATTTCTAAATAGGTGTTGGAGGAATAACGATTGTCGGGGCGGTTAATTGTGGGTTTGTATCGATCAGTGATGATTAAGGCAAGAGTCTTTCTTATATTAGCTAGAGTCAGCTTGCTATCAATATCTGCTACGTCATTGTGAACCTCATTCGAGAAACGATACAATTTAAATAGTCTATAAATGAGGTGAAACAATCTTACAATTAGAAGAAAAGAGATGTTCTCTGAATGATGTAAGAAGCTTCTATTCGTTAGTTGTCGAATCATTTGCGAAGATGATTCTCCTATATAAGAGCAGACATAATTATTAAAAACCCACCTATTTCATCTCCTTGTCTGCACAAAACAAGCATAGGCAGGAAATAACTTTAAAAGGAATTGAGCATAATCCTTGTGCGTCTTTGCGAATGCTGATTTGAGGATTATTTAATGTTGTTACAAGTATTTTCAGCATGAAGCAATCTTACGATTAGAAAGAAAATTAATATCTCTCATCATCCTCATTTCCAAATTTGGTAGAAACAAATATGGCATTTGAAATGCACAGGTTATAGCGCACTTCGTTTTAACCTACCTCCCAAAAGCACGAATCAACTAAAAAATCAGGATACCCAAAAAGATTCTACGCAGAAAATCTAACAAAGGAAAGCCGACGGTCACTTCGTTAACGTGATAGACAGAAGCAAACCTCCTTACCGGATTAAAAAGCTCAGCAAATACTACATGATTATCACAAATAGCCTTCCAGTAAACTAAAATACTAAATTCGGTAGAACAAGAATAGCAAAGCTCTTTTGTAAACAATGGAATAGGTAATAAATAGAAAAAGATGTTCAAACCGACAGTACTTCTTGCTGCTTTACCTTCAATTGTCCTGATTTGCAATCAGTGTGAAACAAACAATAAGTTTACAATGCAAATGGCAATTCTATACTACTTCATTGTGAACTTTTATCATTAATACAACCAACTTCTTGAAAGAGATAATAATATCAGAAGATATTACTTCTTGAAGCCTAACTTGCTTGAGTATCCAAACTGCAGCCAATCAAAATGACTACTGGGCAAAGAATTAAACATAGACCTAAACCTTTAATAGACTCTTTTAGCTTGATCACCTAATGGATTATAATAAAGCAAAAAATCCAAAGAATGAAACAAGTCAAAATCCTCCAAAAAATTTAAATTCTGCAAATCATTACGATTTGTAATTTTCTGACTGGTGAAGTTATAAGTGAGGTCAAAACCGAAATTTTTGTAGTGGCGAATATTTAAATATGCCTCAGTTCCGTTTCCATAAAGATTAAGTGTTTTCGGTTCCTGATTGTCTACACTAAAATTAGTAAAATCGTAATTAAATATATACTTAACACCATATCTAATATTTTTTATCTGATTACTTTCAAGTATATTAATTTTTCCAACTAATGAAACATTCGAAAAACGTTTTAATTCAAGTAAATCTGTTTCTATGATTGTTCCTGAAGTTCCGCTTGATTCCAGGTCAACTACTTGAAAATCGTTATCAAATCTTGATAGCCTAAAACCAAATTCTAAGTACTTTAGAAAACCAATTTGATATGAAAATTGAGGAACAAAATTGATTCTGGTTGAAACATCAGTTTGTATCAAACCATTTTCCTGATCATCTAATACAGCTAGTAAATCTGTAAAAACTTTGATATCTAGGTATGAATTTAGCCCTGTACTGATTTTAAGAGTATCCAACGTACCATTTTCGTGACTTAACAAAAGACTATTATCATCTGGATAATACTCTCCTTCAACATTTGGGATCCATTCTATAGCGTCCTTTAGATACAAATATGTTCCATCTCTATTTTGCAACCTATCAGGAATCCTTAGAATGTACTTTCCTTGTCTTCCCGGTACTAATTGTGATAATAAAAGGTCAATTCCATAATATGAGTAGTCACCATCATTTGTTTCAACAATTGCATTTTTAATACCGCCATCTTCTATTTTTAGATTTACGGATTTAATAAAAGTTACTTTTATAGTATCTTCAAAGTAGCGTCTCCCAACTTTCCTGCTCTTGTAAATAACAACTGAGTCAAGCATAGAAATAACACCTATCGGATCCTGTTCTTCTGATTTGGCAATTTCCTCTAAGTTTTTCAGGTTAAGATTTATTGTTTCTAATCTTCTTAAGACGTCTGAGATTGTTGTATCATTTTCAATGCCCGGCTGCTCTTTTTGAAAGTCTGATTCAGATAGCTCATCAATAGTTTTAACAAAAGAAGGGAATAAATAATTAGTATTAACATCGGTTACACTCATACTGTCAAATAAATAGACTGTGTCAGTTTCAGAAGTACTAACCAGTTCTTTTAATGTAGAAAAACCAATCCATTTAAATGGCTTTCGCTCAAGGTATTCAACTGAGTCACTGGATAAAGGATAATTATTTAAATAATCTTCAGGTAAAGATTCAACCTCAATCAAATAGGTTTTGAAACCATCAATCTCTACAACGCGATCACCTGACAATCTCTTTTTGAGATAATCAATCGAATAAGCTCCGCGGGTCTCTTGATGAGTTTCTCGAATTGCTGCATCCTGTTCAGGCTCTTGAGTAAGGCAATAACCACCGAAAGAGGACCATCCTCTTGTTTTATGAGTACTATCATTCGCAATATCCTGATGATCAGCTAATAGTAAAAAAACTTCATCTTGAAATCTATGATACAAGATTGTACCTGATTTACAATCTTGAGCGTGACTGAATAAAATATTTGTTATCAGAAATAGAAAGGTAAATAAATATCGCATGTGAAATTCTTGATTTAGTACCCCTTTAAATTTAGAATCACTATCAATTTAATACAATACCCAACTTTGGGTATTTTTAGGCTATTTTTATTAGCTGCAGGTGATTAAGACTTCTTTAATTTTCCTCTCCAGCGAGTTTAATCATACGTTTCAAATCCACATACTCAACTGCCTTACACCCCAAAACATTTGTCAATGTTGAAATTCGAACTGTCTTTTGATCTTTTAACTCCTTCTCAATTAATTTGGTAGAAGCAACGTAAAAAGTCCAATTGCCAAGGTTTAAAGGATTGGCTTCTTTTGGTTTGCATACTTCATGATGTAAACAGAAAACATAAACGTCTGCTTGTCGGGTTACCACACCATCAAAATCATTACTATTTTCATCCCATCCTTGTTTTTTAGCAATGCCATAGGACGGAACAGAGTGCTTTTCTTCATTCCAGGTTTGAATATAACCGGATGTCTTCACTTCTATTTTAGTCCCATCTGCGGTTTCCATGTCGTAGGATTCCCAACTGGAATAAGGGCTTTCTTTGATACCTAACGCCTTTGCAACGATGAACTCACCTAAAGCTGCTCTGTTTCTGTTATCAAGAAAGTCCGAATAAGCATACTTCCAGAAATTTAGTGGATTGATTTCTTTCATGATTTTATTGATTGAGTCGTTTAAAAGCATCAAATACTTTTCTCACATAATCATTTAATCCCACTGAGTTATCCACCACTTTATCAATTTCCTTTATGTCTTCATATGGTATTACAGTGTAGCAATAGAAGCCGAAAGAAATATCAAACTGATTTTTATCGGTATTAAACACTTTTTCTTTCCAATGGCAATTACCTCTCCAGTCAAACTCTGCATGAAAAGATTCGTCAAAAAATTGTTCTAACAATGGCCAATCGGGTTTCTTCTTTCTACCGGAATAATGATAAAAGTTATCCCGGTTACAAATTTGAACTCCTGGTTTTAATTGTGAGTCTGAGAAATCTATGGAAGTAAAATACTTTTGAAATGAAGTCATTTTCAGATGATACTCCTGATAAAGCGGATATGATTGATCATCTACTACTAATTGGTCCTTATCTCTCCACCTCAAATTATCTTCATTGTAGTACAAGTTCCAACCCTGTCCTTTTGTATTACCCGGCCACATAGCCACGTACATACAAAGCTTCTCCTGATCCCTTTGAAACCAATATAGCAATTCATTGGCCCAATCTTCGTGAAAGTAAAACCCATCCCGATCTGAATATTGAAGCACATCCATTCCATTTATTCCCACTTGTGAATTAAGTGCTGTATCTAACCTTTGGTATCTAAGATGATCATCATCTTTGCTATCAGAAAGTGAGAACAATGGTTTTACAGGAATCCAATTAGCATTGAATTGCTTAATCAATTGAATAAAATCCTCTAAAAACTGACTTCCAGAAT
The DNA here is from genome assembly GCA_038525605.1 of Bacteroidota bacterium. GTDB lineage: Bacteria > Bacteroidota > Bacteroidia > Cytophagales > Cyclobacteriaceae > JANSWY01. The sequence continues at coordinate 8,592 of JBCBHL010000184.1, read as the reverse complement.
GACTGATTTGTAGAAAATTATTGACACTAATAATGTTTTTTACTAAAGATTTCCAATCGAGTGCAATGAGGTTAATTTTTTCAGAATCCATTCCAGATTCGTCCTTTCTTCTTTTGGAAAATACCTGGAAGATCTGATTATACAGTTGCTGTCTGGCATCAATGTCATGTCTTTTCACTTCGATAATGATCACTATGTCTTTCACATGAATATAAATATCCGTGACTGGTCTATAATCTTGACTCTCACTGAAGTTATATTTGTCGAGCAAAGCTTTCATTGAATAAGCTTTTTCAGACAAAGTCACTCCATACAATCTGCTGATTGACTCTGACTCTATATCAGTAACCTTCCTTTGAATGTCAATATCGATAGAATGCTCCTTTTGAAAATGATCAAACAGATATGCATAATCGGATGCCGTTAATATTTGTTTTAAAAACTCATGCAGCAGTAATGATTCGTTCTTGAGACATAGTACAAATGCTCTACTTAGGTTATCTTCAATGTGTCGGGTTTCTTCATTCTGACTAAATGCCCGAAATAGGTTTAGGTGTTTATCCATTTTATGCGTAGAATTAGTTTAAAAATTGATATAATCTTGGTGAATTTATCTATTTAGGTAGGTTCAATATCTGTATTAAATGTACTTTCATCAACCAGAAAATATTGAATGGTTTTGGGAATAATGCCTATTTTATGTCTGATAAGCAGATCCATCAATTTATCACCATTTATTAGTGTGATGGGTACACCCCTACTATCCAATGCAGATTCTTTTGCATCTTTTGTAAAATCTGAGGTGGTGATGATGGTACCTCTATATGCTTCGAATAAAGGTACATCTCCTCTTAACTGTGAAACAATATCTCGATTGATATTCTTCCGAAATCTTTTTACTTGTATTACTTCCTTAACACTGGATATGCCATTTTCGATAGTTCCAATTACATCAACGCCTTTATCTCTTGACTTAGGGGTAACTTCTACGTCCTCGTATCCCATAGCCTCCATCAGAAATTTAACCAGCTCTTCAAAAGCAAACGGATCCATCTGATGTAGTTTTTCTTTTAGCAGGCTCCTTTGGTTGGTTGTAAACTCCTTACCACGATCGATCAACAAGTCTTCCTCTTCCTTTTCTTTTTTCTCCTGAACCAGTTCATTTGGAGAGGTATTACGCTCAAGGTACTTAAATCCTTTTTTTGTAATCTGATACTTATTTGCACTCCTTTTGATCAGAGATCTGGAAATCATATTGGCTAACCGATACCTCAGCAAACTATAAATTGCAGTTTTTTATGATGATTGGCAAAATTACTTATTGGCCAAGACTAATTACTCTAAAAAAACTGCGCTCTTACCTTTCCAGTTAAAATAGATAATTTTAAGAAGTTTAAAAACTCCCTCACCTTCATCTATTTCTGTTTCAACTTTTCCAAATTGATGATTAACAAAATCTTTTCCTCTCTCGGTTATTATATATCTGTCATTGACTTCATCTAAGAGATCGTAACGTTTCAATAGAAAATTTGATCCCCTTACATGACGTGGATTTACCAACTGATTTGTCTCCTGCCATAGATCAATTGCCATATCTTTTGCTTCACCTGTTAACCTACCGGGAATCCACTCACTTGGATCTTTCCAATCAACGGTATTTTGTGGTGTGCCTGTGAGCTCCCATATGGCTTTCATCATATGGAGATATTGCTTCTTCGATTTTCCATCCAAAAAGGCCAGTATCGCTCTCGCTATTTCATATTCAGGGAAAAGTGGTGTCATTTCATGTAATTTATAAGTAAATAACTTATTAACTTTTATTCAATCTTTATCCAACGAAGCTTTCTTCGATGGCAGAAGCCTTAGGCGAAGGCCATAGCGAAGTTGAACTCGTCCACCTCCGCCACATCTAAAAGTAAATCCTCACCCCCTCATATATCCGCCATAACTTCAATGAAGGCGGACTCACTGCTCCTCCGCCGTAGCTACATGCGTAGGCGGGCTCGTTCACCGTCCTTGATCAACGAACCGCCTATCGCTATAGCTTTAGAGGTGGCACAGTTACTATGAAGTTGATAGCTTCTTTGTGCTCCGTAGCTACAAGCGCAGGAGTAACGAAAAGGCGGACTCACTGCTCGGTCACCGAAGCTTCACGCGTAGGTGAAACCTGCCCATTCATCAACATCGGCAGCAACCAATCTCGCAACTCAGAAAGCTTTTGGTTTTGTCGAATATTCTCTCTTTTCTTGATGTAAAATTCAGATACTATTTTGTCAAATTCTGTAGAGAGCACTGAATTTGGCACAAGAATGTTGATTGCTTTTAAAAACTTAAAATGTCTTGCATATCCATAATTGGATAAATCAATTTTTAGTAAAGTATGATAAAAGAAATGCAATGGTAATCTCTCTGGATTACTTGAAATTACTTGTGTTCCGTCCGCACCTCTGGCAAAGTCAAAATTTATAAGTTTTAAAATCCTTGTGTGATCTCCAAAGATTATTTTTGCCTCATTTGATCCATTTATAACCGAGTTCTTATCATCAGTAAATCCACATATAAAATCTCTACTTTGATCAACTATGGGATATTTACCTTCTTTCAAATATTGAGATGTAGGAATCTTTTTTAAACCTTTAGATTCATCAAGCAATTCACTAATTATTTCGCACCCCCATCCCTCAGGAATTTCTCTTTTCAGCTGTTCGTTGTAGACCATTTTACCACCGGAAGACTTATAGGGTATGCCTTCCAGAGAAGGATCGCCCATGGCAATGGCCTGCTCTTTGGAAATGGGAAAATCAAACTGCACAAACCAATAATCATAAATCAACTTCGCCATCCCTTCCAGCTTTTTATTGATTTGATTGTTGAGTTCGATTTTGGCGTCAATAGCTGATAATATTTTAGCTACCCACTGTCTTTTAACTGAATCAAACATTGGAATTAACAGATCCTTTAATACTGGAATTCTTAAATTACTTACTATTGATCCTGTTCTATCATTTTGATTAATCTGCTTTTGAACAAACTCAGATTGTAAAGCGTATAGCAAATAGTCACTTGAAATCCTGTGTTTATTCGGTTTAATCAATACCATACGCTGTCCGAGACAGCATTCTAACCCATCAGGTATTTTACAAACCTGCCCCATAGGAGCCTCTCGAGTTATAATTAAATCACCTGCTTCAGGTACACTTCTAGCTATTCTATCATTAAAAGTTTTATCATCTGTATAAGATGGTTTTTCGAGACTTAAAGATCCATTTTTAATATTAAAATTCCTTATCACTATCTTACCATAATCAGTCCATTTTGGTGTAGAATGATGACAATCAGTAATTTCAGAACTGAGACAAATTAGCCTCTCTGTTTCTCCAGAAAACACTTTCAAAGAATTTTTATCACTCATACCTCAATCTCTTCAAGTTTTCTCTAATCTCTTTTTCCAGCTTTCGCCCTTCTTTGAACAAGTCATCCAGACTGTCTTCAAAGTCCTTCATTTTGGTTTGGAACTCTTCATGTGTGATGTCTACATATTCGATCTTCACTTCAAAGTATTGTCCGGCACTGAGGGAGTAGTTCTTTTCTTTGATCTCGTCATAACTCACCACCACAGAAAAGTCTTCTACTGCCTGCTTTCCATTAAAAGTATCAATGATCCGGTCTTCTTCATGCGGCTCCAGTACCGTTTTCTGGTTTTTATCTTCTTTTACTGTTATCCCCAGCTTGGAGGCATCTATCAGCACCACATCGCCTTTATTAGCTTTATCCAAAAATATGATGCTCACGTTGGTACCTGTAGTGGCAAAAATATTAGAGGGCATACTCACCACTCCCGCCAGCATCTTGCGCTCTACCATGGCTTGTCGAATTTTCTTGTCTATCCCACTCTGTGCCGTAATGAATCCTGTAGGTACTACAATGGCAGCTCTGCCCCCGTCTTTCAGGCTGTACATGATGTGCTGTAGAAACAACTGATAGATCGCCATTGCTTCTTTTTTCTTGGCTGGGATCTTCGGAATCCCCGCAAAGTAGCGGTCTTTATTGGCCTTGCTGTCAAGACTTTCGCTGTAGTCAGAGAAGTCAAGCTTAAAAGGTGGGTTACTAACGATGTAATCAAACTTTTGCAGTGTGCCTCCTTCTTTGTGATACGGATCCTGTATGGTATTGCCTTTGACAATGTTGGGAATGGAGTGTACCAGGTTGTTCAATATCAGGTTAAGACGCAACAGATTGGAAGACTTTTGGGAAATATCCTGTGAGTAGATGGTACATTTCTGTTCCCCTATCTGGTGTGCCAGGTTCATCAGCAACGTACCGGAACCTGCAGATGGGTCATAGCAGGTCACATTACTCACGGCTTCATTGACCAAGCACCTCGCCATGATCTTAGCCACTGCATGTGGCGTGAAGTATTCTGCATATTTCCCACCGCTATTGGTATTGTAGTCTTTGATCAGGTATTCAAAAATGGTAGCATAGAAATCGAACTTTTCATGAAAGATGTTTTCAAAACTAAAGTTCACCAGCTTGTTCACCAATGCCTTACAGAATTCATCATTCTTATCTGTCACAAACCTGCTCAGGCTATCAAACAAGACAATCTTTTGTCCTCCTTCGGTCATCACAGAGAAGATATCCGAATTGAGCTTCCCTATTTCCAGCAGGGTATTGTCAAAGATCTTGTCAAATTCTTTTTCATTTTGTCTCTGATAGAGTTTAGACAACAGATGATCAGGTTTCAGCCGGGCTGTATTCTCATCGAGGGTCATCAGCAAGATTTCCAATTCATCAGCCGGAAAGGAATTGAGTGCCTCATCAAAATTATTCGCATTCTTTAGCTTAGGATCAGCCTTTTTCAGTTCATGGACAAACTTGTCATTCATAAACTTATACAAGAACACCTGAGTGATGATCTTAAATTCATTGCCATCATTGCCCAATCCGTAATTGGCACAAACGCTCTTGAGGTCGTCTATCAGTTCTTTGGTCTTCTTTTCAAAGTCCAGTGTTGTATTCATATTGTGTTGTTTGTATGCTGGGTTAAAAGTAGAATATTTGCTGATAACTAATTGTCTGAATTTAGATTTTTAGGATTCATCGATTCTATGATTTTTTATTTTCAGGGTGATTTACGTTATAAACCCTTTTGAATTGCAGGCTTTTTGAACCAAAATTTATCAACAAACCAATTGGAAGATTATAAGCCTGACAATAGTTCATTGCCTGTGCTAAATGAACTTCTTCTAGTTCAATTAGCGCTTTTAATTCAACCATTATTTCACTTTCGACAAAAAAATCAACCCGCCTGGTACCTATCAGTCGGCCATCATAAAAGATTTCCATCTCCATCTCTCTTTTAAAGGCTAATCCCTGGTTCTCAAATTCAATTGCTAATGCTCTTTGATATATAACTTCCTGAAAGCCATTACCAAGAGCAGAATGAACTTTCATTGCGCATCCAATAATTCTGTGCGTTAGTTCTTTGTTTTTCATCTAATATTTAATCCTTCAATCCTGAAATCATATTAATCCTAATTCAGACATCTTAATCTAATAATCCAGTAATCTTACAAATCCTGTTCGGAAATTTTTCATCTAGCAACTCCTAATTCAGACATTTCCATCCCGTCAATCTTACTCCGACACTTTCTCAACTTGCCCGATTATAATACTCATTCATATATTCCTGAACCAGTAGGTGATTCACTCTCCTAATGCTATCGGGGCTTAGATTTAACTGATGGTTTTTGTGCATTACTTCTACCACCAGCTTCATCATCATCTTTTCTACATAGCTCTCATTGTTCATCATGTGTGAGTTTTGCAGTACATGTGAGTCTATGGCGGATTTCATACTCTGCAAAGCTGCCAGGAGCTTAGATTCCTTTTCTGTCAATGGATCTTTTTCAGTGAGTCTCTTGTGAATTCTGGCATATTTAGGATCGTTGGCATATTGTCTCATCAGTAGTTGATTGAGGCGTTCCATTTCCTTTGCTTTATCGTAGATGCCATCCAGAATACCGATATGTTCCTTCATATCCCCTGCTGTGACATCAGCCAGGTTTTTCTTTTTAAACAGTCGTTCCAGTTCTTCCTTCAGTGAGATGAATTCCGGATCTTGCTGATCGAAATTGCCCTGTAGCATCTCTCTAGTTCTCTTCAATGACTCGCGGTATTTGTCAGCCAGAATCATCTCTTCTTCTTTCACTTTTGTGAATTCAAAAACGATTTCCTCCAAAGCCAGATTGAGAATGTTGGCAGCTTCTGAACCTTGTTCCAATACTTCTCTATGATTGATAGAAGCCAATCTGCTGTTAGCAGCAGTAGCTAAAACTGCCAGCTGGCGAAAATCCAGTTTAGCCAGCATGTCATATTTACCCGAAAGTCTGATTTGGTTGAATAAGCTCCTTGCCTCATTCAAAGCGCGGGATATCTCACGCATCGTGTCTTTATCAGTAATCTCACTGATCTGTTCATCAAATACTTCCTTATCGGTCAGGTCATAGTATAAAAGCCGTTCTTTGATCTGATCGATTTTCTCAGATATCTGCTCTTCCGTTAGAAATAAGTCGGAATAAGATTCCAGTTCATCGCCTAGCTCATTTTGTAATTCATTGAAATAATCCTGGCTCGTTTTGCGAAACTGTTCTTCAATCCCGGCAAAATCAACAACCCGACCATATTTAAAATCGCGATACGTCCTGTTGACTCTTGTAAGGGTTTGTAATAAGTTATGCGCTTTAATGATCCTTCCCAGGTACAGTTTTTTAAGTCTGGGCGCATCAAAGCCAGTCAATAACATATTGTAAACAAACAGCAAATCATATTTACCAGTCTTGAAATCTTCCACCCAGTCGTTACGATCTGATTTTGTACCTACATCATGAAGGATCAATGCGGCTTTTTTTGCTTTTACATCATGGGATTTTATCTTACCATAAGATTCCTGCGAATCTGCAGCAATCGAATATTCTTGCTCACCCTCAGCAACAGCATAATTCTGCTGGAAGATTTCATACATCATCTTCGCCTGATCAGAAGAATCACAAACGACCATTCCTCCAATACTAGTATCGGCATGTTGAATTCTGGCGTTTTCAAAATCCTCTACGATATAACTAAGCATCGGTTCCACAAATTTTCTGTGTGCATAAATCTGCTTTTTATTACCGGAACCTTTCAGGATGGTCAGCTCATCCAGAATCTTCTTCAAGGATAGCTGATAAGTTGTTTCTATTTCTTCTCTGATCAGTCTGAGCGTGTATCCATCAGCAATGGAAGAATTATAATAATACTTATGAATGTAGCCACCAAACAATTTTTTAGAGTTAAAATCACTCCCCAGCAAAGGTGTACCGGTCAGTCCTATTTTGATGGCATGCTCATCAGACTCGTTCAGGTTAGCCAGAAAACTACCATTGGGGTTATAACTGCGATGCACTTCATCCAGAAAATAGATTCGTTGTACGTTGATATTGTAATCCGTATTACGGGTAACATAAGGGTTGTTTTCAAACTTCTGAATATTGACCACCGTAATTTCAGCCTTGCCATCATCATTGTGTATGGCACTATTGGATTTAATGTCTTTGGCAAATTCCTCTCTGGAATTAATATGATGTACTTTAAGACCTCTGGCATCAAATTCTTTGCTTGCCTGTTTGAGTAAGTCCAATCGGTCTACGATGAAATAAAACTTTGGAACAACAGACCTTTCCCTAAAATAGTTTGTAAGATACTTTACGTTATAAAAAGCCAAAGCAGTTTTTCCACTCCCCTGTGTATGCCAGATAATTCCTTTTTTTATTCCTTCGTCAAGCTTGCTGGCAATGGCCTTAGTAGCGAAAATCTGCGGATAACGCATAATGTGCTTTTCATAACCATCTTGTGACTTTACATAGGCGAATGCATATTGCAGTAAAAACGCCAGCCTTTCTTTTCTAAGTAAAGAAGTTGCAATTTTGTTCGTCGCTTTCTCTGGTGATTTATTCGTAGAAAACTCCGGTTGATTTTTAATAGCCACCAGGTTGTTGTCTTTCAACACAAAATCTTCTACCGAACCATCCAGAGGTTGAAGAAACTTTTCCTGATCTGTGGTATCCTCTTCTCTGAAAAAGTTAAAAATCGTCTCTGATCTGGCAGTAGTTGCATAGAAAGCTCCTTGCAGTGGAATAATCCCTTCCTCATCATACGGCATGTTATTGGAGAAGATCATCAACTGTGTGATGTTGAAATACTTTCTAAACTTCTTATTCCGGAAGCGCTCAGACATGCGTTTATGTTCAGCCTGTAAGCCTGAATGATTATTAGGCTTTTTAACCTCAATGAAAACAAGTGGTAAACCATTGATGAGCAATGTGATATCAGGCCGAAAATTGTCTTCATCTTTATTGCCACAAGTCAATTCAGTCACTACATGAAATGAGTTATTACTGAAATCATCGAAATCGATCATTTTAGTATCAGACCTGTTGATCAGCATCTCATAAAAAGCCTTGCCAAGGTCTTCATTTTAATCGGTTTTATGATCAGGTGGTTCTTTCGCTAGAAAATGAAGACCTTGGCAAGGCTTTTTATGAGATGCTG
>JBCBHL010000183.1:0-13988 GCA_038525605.1 Bacteroidota bacterium | reverse complement strand
TAATAGACTAAGGATCAAAGACAAAAGACAATAGACAATGGACAATAGACAATTAGATAAATAAAAGTCTAAGATCTGATATCTGAAATCTAAAGTCTTAACAACCCCTTTTAGCATAAAAGGAAGTGCTGCGGTAAAAGACCTTATCGACACCGTGTAATATCGGGATGAAGTCGTGCAGACTGCTCGTTTGCATGAATAGAATTTGCAGAAGCACCGAAAAACCGCTCATTGAAGTTCAGTAGGGAAGCGCATTTATAGCCTGATTAGCCTCGTCTGAGGAGTCCGAGCCGGGTCGGAAACCTTCGAATCTGGGAAAGGGGACCAAATATCTAAACAGGATGCCGTATCAGTGAGATACTTCGTCAAAACCGGGAAGGGTTCCGTTGCTAACGGAAAGGGGTGCAAATCCCCCATTTCGAGATGTCCCAACCTCACAGTAATTATTGCTCCTGATTTAGATACACAATAGATGCTAGATATTAGACAAAAGACATAAGACATTAGATAAAAGTCTAAAATCAAATATCTAACATCTTAAGTCTTTTAAAAATAGAGTGCCGTAGAAAAGCCATACTTCGTTTCGGGACGGCGGGGTTATGGGTTCGAATCCCATCAGGCCTTCAAAAGAGTAAATCAAAAAAGGTCTGTAGTTCAATGGTAGAACACGCATTGTTGGTTTTTCGCTTGTTGCCTCTTTTCTCATTAGACATAAGATCAAAGACAATAGACAATAGATACGTGTATGTCTAAAATCTACTATCTAACATTTAAAGTCTCAAAAAAACAGAGTGCCGTAGAGTAGTCATACTTCGATCCAGACTGGAAATGTGAAGTAACATCTCACCAGACCTGACAGCAGGTCTGTCGTCTAAGTGAAGGACGCCAGAGAAAGGACTATTCGCTTGTTGCCTCTTTTTTACTAGATATTATCTAATCCGCCGTACTGCGGAAGCCTTAGCCTTGGCAATGGCTCAGCTTCATGCGAAGGTGGAGACAAAAGATCAAAGACAAAAGACGGTAGATAAGTCTAAAATCTGATGTCCGACATCTGAAGTCTTAAAAACAAGAGTGCCGTAGATAAGCCATACTTCGAAGGGGTTATGGGGTCGTTGGTTCAAATCCAACTTCTGGTCAATTGATCAGGATAGCTCAGTGGTTAGAGCACATAATCAGAAAGGCTTATCGCCAGTTGCCTCTTTTCTCATTAGACAAAAGATATTAGATAAATCAAAAGTCTAAAATCTGATATCTAAAGTCTAAAAACCACAGCAGGTCAGTCTCTGATCTGCTGTGGTTTTTTACATTAAGAATTTACATAAATACAAGCCTGTCCATATTGAAAATGGATTGGGTTATGGCCGGGATCTTCTTTAAACATATACAATTGTTCGGGTGACTTTTCGAACAACATGATGATATCAGACCCTCCAAATTTAAACCTGCCAAATTCCTGCCCTTTCACCACTGATTTCCCCTGTAACTTGGTATACATATCCACACCTGAAACCTGGGCCATTCCGATGGGAATAACTGCAACTTTTCCTACATTTCCGCCTGCATCCATGATTACGACACCTCTGGCCTGCGTAAACTCATAGCCACCCTCAGAGCTATCAGGAGCATCAAACTGACCATCTGAAGTCATATTTACATCCAGATATACTTTACCGGGAACGGCAGCTATATTAAGAATTTGTCCACTGACGGGTACATGAAAACGATGGTAATCAAACGGTCCCAGGAAATAATGCACAAAAGTACCTCCATTGAAGTAGCTGGCATATTCACTATTGTTCAATAGCTCACTAACAGATTCAATTGTATGGGTGTGCTTCAATTTTACCTGTGTGTCTTTTTGGTCTAATCCCAGGACATCGCCTTTTTCATTAATGCGGTAGGCCATCTTATAAGTACAATCTGCAGGAGACGCGATGATCGTGTTGTCATTTGGTGCGACAATCGGTCTTAGAGGACTGATGCCTGTAACGGGTGCTGCGTCGTTGAACTCACGGTAAAAAAACTTGTTGAATGTAGTCCAGCTATCTACATGATTGGCATATAAATCGTAATTGTACATAGAGTTTTCCTGAAAAGATTTCAAAGAAGAAGGAGGAAATGATGCTTCAGTATCGAGAAACTCACCCCATGACCTGGCAAATTTTTCCAGCCATTCGGCAAACTTCGGAAAACTTTGCATGGTTTGGTTAGTGACAGGATTCTTCTGATCGACCAGGTAATAAAACTGGCAAAGCAGGTCATATACCTTTTGATTGTAACCATTTTTGGTATTACTACTTCTCCAGGCGTCCGGATAATGTTCATTGATTGCTTCATTTGGTACCAGCTTCACGTAAATGTCGAGATAGTCGTAGTATTGCTCAACAGTTTCAGGCCAGGCTTTTTGATTGAATTCTGCCTCCAGACCTTTGTACAATTCCTTGTTCAGTTTTTCTTTTGCATTGGCGGAGGCAGTTGTTAAAGATATGACTAAGGCATTCTTCATCTCAGCATTTGAAGAATCATTTAAAAGCTGCTTTAGCTCTTCTACTACTGGTGCGTGTTTTGGAGTAGTTCTCATATTAATTTTATGTTTTAAAGTGTTATGATCGTAGTACATCCAAACTTTTAAAAAGATCGCCTTTATGAAAAGTTCAGCTGTAACTTCAGTTGTAAAGCTATCAGGATTGATTGTCGATCTAATACCCCAATTGGGGCATTTTATGATTTAGCACCTCTGAAATGGGACAGCATTGTATAATCATCAAGTACAAACTAAGTCTAATTGATCTTCAACTGATCATAGAAGTGAACTGTGAACATCGATACTTCGATGAAATGAAATTCCAGGTCTAACTTCCCTCTTATCATTCCAATTGTTATTGATTGTTTCCGTTAAAATCCTGGAATTATAATGAGTCATGTAGAATAAATAGCCCATATGAGTATATTAGCCGATCAATTAAAATAAAAAACCCAATTATGAGGTTGTTTAAAAAGCTGCGACAGAAGATCATCTCCAATAAGTTCAAAGTCGGAAGTGCGAGAAAATATTTGATCTATGCCCTGGGCGAGATTTTGCTACTGGTAGTTGGTATATTGGTTGCACTACAAATCAACATTAAGAGAGAGCACTACATCCTGTCTCAAAAGCAGGAAAAGCATCTAAAACTCATTCGTGGAGAGATGGTCAATAACCTTAGTTCTCTGGAAAATGAAGATGGAGAATTGGTGAATATCATGGACAATACGAAAAAACTATTGAACCTGATGGCTCAAAAAAGACAACCTATCGAAATCAATGAAAGGGAATTATCTGGTTTGTTGATGGAAACAATTTCAAGAAGGGTCTCAATCAATCATGAAAATGGAGCAATGTCAGAATTGATTTCTTCGGGAGGCTTAAAAGATATCAAAAATGACAGCATCAGGAGTATCATCGCCTCATGGGATGGACGACTGAAACAAGTCAGATCTCAGGAACAATCGCTGCAGATATATTTTGATTATGCTCATAATCATATGCTTACCAATGGAAGTTATCGAACGCTTTTTGAAGACATTGGCTTTAACGAAAATCTGGAAGTAGTCCGAACCAACGAACCAAAGAGTAACAAGATTTTATTGACCTCCATTGAATTTGAAAATATACTAGTCAACTACCTGGGCGTCTCATATACACTGCACCATAGAAGTTATGCAACATTCCGCAATGAGCTCAGGCAACTGATACAATTACTTGAAAAAGAATTGAAACCTGATGATACTTGAAAGATCACTGATTAGAAGAAATATAATATTTAGAACCGGAGACCAAAATACAGCGTAATGACTGATTTTTTTTCATTAGTTGCAGCCATCGGCATTATCAAATTACTTCAGCTGACAGGAAAGGTTTTGTTGGCTCTGGCTTTCAAAACACACGATCATCATATCCAGATAGGTTATTCTCCCAGTTGGATGTCTTTTACTGCAAAAGGTGTTCGGATAGATATCGGATGGATCGTTCCCCTACCCTTTTTGTTGAAAATCTATTCCATTATTGACGGAGAGAAACATCCGCTTGGTTATCCGTGGGAGTTCTTTCACATTGCCTGGTGGAAAAGGCTGGTAGCTACTTTTGGAGCAGTGTACTTGTTGGTCCCAACTGCCATTATCATTTTTTCATGGGTCGCCTATCAGGATGTAGAAACTTACGTCTCCAAAAAAGAACTCGATAAATATGGTATCTATGCAGGTTCTCTTGGTCGCGAAGTTGGGTTTAAAACAGGAGACAGAATTTTATCTATCAACAATCAAAGCTTTGACAAGTATGAGGATATTTTTCATCCTGATTATATGCTGGAAACTGAAACTACCTTCAAAATCAGCAGAGATGGAGAAAAGCTCGAAGTAGTTTTACCAGTGGATTTTATTGATCGGTTGATTGCTCAAAAAGATGAGTTCATTGAAATCAATAATCCTTTTGTGATTGGTGGTGTAGGAGAGAATTCACCAGCGGATCAACTGGGCCTTCAAATCGGAGATAAAATCATCAAAGCCAACAATGATTCCATTTACTCCTTTCCTCAATTCAGAGATTTACTGGTTCAGAACAGCAGCAACAGCATTGAGATTACCTTCAAAAGAAATTCCGAAGTGTATAGTGGACATGCAATTGTATCTTCTGATGGAAAATTGGGTTTTTATGCAGCATCAGAGGTAGAGTATACCCTGGAACAAAAGACGATAGGAGAAGCCATAGCATCAGGCACTAAAAAATCATTTCAGATAGTAGGTGTCAATTTGAGAGCTTTCAGAAAAATCTTCAGTCCTACAGTATCTGAAACGAAAACGCTTAGCGGGCCCGTTGGTGTCGCAAGAGTATTTGGTGGGTTTAGGATTACAAGATTCCTGAATATCACTGCTATTTTGATGATGCTTACAGCATTCGCCAATTTATTACCGCTACCCTCATCAGCCTTTATACAGCTCATACCGCTATTTTATGAAAAGCTGACCGGAAAAGAAATGGCATTAACCACCTACCATAAAATTCTTTACATTCCCTATTTTGTCTTAGCTGGTATGATGGCACTTGTATTAGTAGGCGATATTTTGCAAATCATCACGAAATAATTCAGGTATTTTCTAGCTACGCAAAAAAAGTGCGCAGTTGACTGTTTTCTTTGAATTATGGAAATGAACAAGCAATTACTGGAAGAAATGATTCAACGGAATTATGTAAAAGTGCAAAAGCATCCGACACATGATTTATTCATTTACAATTATACGGCTTCAGCTCAATACGAAAGATTTTGGAACGACTGTACACTTGCCTGTCGTGGATTGATATTGGATGGATCCGGAAAAGTAATTGCGCGACCTTTCCCGAAGTTTTTCAATCTGGGCGAAATTGAGAATCAACCTATACCCAATGAGTCTTTTGAAGTATTTGAAAAAATGGATGGCTCACTTGGGATACTCTACTGGATCGGTGGTAAGCCGTTTATCGCTACACGTGGTTCATTTGTGAGTGAACAATCTGTCATTGCAACAAAAATGCTTAAAACATTTTATTCTGAATCAATTCCAAAATTGGAAAAGGGGCTTACGTATCTGTTTGAAATCATTTATCCGGAAAACAGAATAGTGGTTGACTATGGCAATCAGGAAGCTCTGGTACTGATTGGTGTCATTGATAATGCCTCCGGGCAAGAAATGACATTGCCTGAGATTGGTTTTCCAATTGTTCCTAAATTCGATGGTCTGAATAACATTCACCAGCTAAAAGCTGAGGAGACTTTTAACAAAGAAGGTTTTGTAATCAAATTTAAAAGCGGTTACCGTTTAAAAGTGAAATTTGATGAATATCAGAGAGTTCACAGAATCGTTACAAATGTTTCAAGTATCACGATTTGGGAATACTTGAAAGAAGGAAAATCATTTGAGGATATTCTCGAAAGAGTGCCCGATGAGTTTTTCAATTGGGTGAGAAACAAAAAAAAGGTATTGATTGGTGAATACAATACTATTTTAGCAAAAGCAAAAGCTGATTTCAAAATATTGAATAGTCGGAAAGAGACTGCACTGTATTTTCAGACCTGCCAATATCCTGCAGTGATGTTTAATCTGCTAGATGGTAAACCGATAGAGCAAACGATCTGGAAGATGGTCAGACCGACATTTGAAAAACCTTTCGCACAAGAAGAAGAAATTTAGATATGAAAAAGATATTAATATTAAGAGGACTCCCAGCATCGGGAAAGTCAACATTTGCAAAAAATCTGGTAAAGGAAAACCCAGATCAATACAAGCGCATCAACAGAGACGACCTTAGAGAGATGTTTGATGGTTATCACCTGACGAAAGACAATGAGAAATTTGCTAAAAAAGTAAGGGACTTACTGATTACTGAAGCGCTGGAAGCCGGTAAAGATGTGATAGTCGACGATACGAATCTTTCTGAAAAGCATGTCAACAGGATTCAGCAACTGGCAGATATGCATAAGAAAAAAACGGGTCATCCAGTAACTGTCGAGATAAAGGAATTTGAGGTGGAATTGGAAGAGGCCATTGAGCGGGACAGGAAACGTAAAAGACCAGTCGGTAAAAAAGTGATTTCCAAGATGCATCGACAGTTTTACGGAACGGAAGAAAGCGTGGATGAAAGAGGCCCTCATTATGTCTCACAGGATAGCAGTCTCCCTCCTGCCATCATTTGTGACCTGGACGGTACGCTGGCAATCATTAAAGGCAGAAGTCCTTTTGATGCGTCGAGATGCGAAAATGACCTGTTAAATGAACCAATTGCTGAGATCGTAAAGACTTATGCAGGAAAAGGAACCAGAATTATTCTACTAAGTGGAAGACAGGACGAGCACATGGAACAGACCATTAAATGGCTAACAAAGTATGAAATCCCATACCATGACCTGCTGATGAGAAAAACCAAAGATGGCAGAAAGGATTCGGTCATTAAAAAGGAAATCGTTGACGAGCACATCAAAGGAAAGTACTTTGTAAGGTTCGTGCTGGATGACAGAGATCAGGTAGTGGACATGTGGAGAAAAGAAATGGGTTATGCCTGTTTGCAGGTCAACTATGGAGATTTTTAAAAAGAATTGCTGTTTTGAATTATGAATTAATTTAAACAGCAATTCTTCTTGGTTACTCCTTCAATAGCTTAGTAAAATGCAATTGATTTGTTGTTGTGTGAAAAACGATTAGATAGGTTCCTCTACTCAATGAGGAGACATCCAATCGTTGATTTTCTTTTTGAAATGAATTGATTTTCTGCCGCATAACAAGTGCCCCGGACAAACTGAAAACTTCTAAAAATTCAATATCAGCATTCTTTTTCCAATTGATGAATTCCCGGGCCGGATTAGGATATATATTGAAAGTCTCCTGACGTATTCCTTGGTCAATTTCAGTAATCACCTGATTGATAAACGCTGCAGTTGCATAACCACTGCCGATTCCTCCATGATAAAAGCCAGCTTCATTGAATAAAGTCGATTCCGCATACCCCGCTGCTGCCCCTCCGTTGAAAAACGAAGCAAATTCGCCTGTTTCTGCCAAGAAATCTCCACTTCCGTTTCCTCCCTCATAGAAACCATTGATATTGAGTAGATCGGCACTAGCAGTACCTGCTCCAAAACCTCCGGTATAAAAACCCGAAACATTCAGCAGCTCTGAAGTCTCGCCACCATCACCAAATCCGCCATTGTAAAAACCGTTAAGATTTGTAAGGTCTGCAACATTGCTACCTGATCCCGAGCCTCCATTATAAAAGCCACTGTCGTTGATTAGTTCCCCAATCGCATTTCCTGAACCAGAAGCGCCGTAGTAAAAACCATCGTCATTGATCAGTTCGCCAATAGCATTTCCTGAACCTGAACCTCCTGAGAATACCATCAGTGAATTGACCTCCGCATAAACCGAATCAACTGATTCGCAACCATTTTTTGTAGTCAGTTGCAAAGAATAATAACCACTTGTGTCCACTGAAATACGATCTTCAGTGGCACCTGTTGACCATAGGAAAGACTCTGCGGGCTTTGGACTTACTATTTCCAAACTAAATAATCCGCTTAAAGTATCAGGAAAATTAAATGCAATGGGGGTATCAATCTCTATCAGAATTGTATCAGTCGCACTTTGCCCAATATCATCAGTAATTCTCACCGCAAATGTTCCGGTTGTATCCACTTCAATGGTTCGGGAAGTCTCACCAGTTGACCACAAGTAGTTACTGGCCTCACCAGCATCTAAAATCACCGTTCCCTCGCACTGGGCAACATCATCTCCGAGATTGACCGATGGTAACGCAGGACTGTTGTTAAAATCTACTTTTACCATAATAGTAAACGTGGTATCAATCGTGACATTGCCGAGCTTAACCTGTCCATAAGGCGGTGGATTGGGATCAGTAGTAAAGCTCCCGGGTCCGCCAAACCGCATCGTTGTTATCAGTGTACCATCGGCAAGGTATTCCATCGGAGACTTCTCACCAAGGGTTATCCCTCCATTAGAAATGTACTCCGTAGTATCCACGCTGGCCAGCGTTCCGTTTGCCTCATACAATGCCAGGTAAAAATCTCTTTCCCGGTCATCATCCAGCCTAATTCCACTTCCCTGAAATGTCGCAGTTCGGTAATTTCCCAACACCGCATATTGATTATTGACCTGGTCAACTCCTATTTGATTGAAAAGATCCCCTCCTACGATTCGATTTATCCAGATTGTCTCCCCGTCAGCATTGAGTTTAACAATTGCATTGCCACTGTAAGGGAATCCTCCTCTATCATCTTCGTTTATCAATGTATCTGAACCGATTACCAGATCATCGTTGAAGTTAATAGCAAGCAGTATATCCGTACCATCTACTACCATGTCTGTTATTTGTTCGTGCTGCGAACCGGTAGGATGCACAATTCTGTCATCAGAAAATTCTTTGAGCCATAAAGCTGCGCCTGTTGGACTTACTTTAACCAGGAACGCTCCATCACCGCGAATACTGGGTTGCAATCTTGGCAGTATACCAAACCTAAGGCCCACCACATCAGGGGAACCATCAGAAATATAGAGTCCAGCCATCAACACATTATTCTCAGAGTCAATTTCTATGTCGAGTGTTTTATCATCTTCAAATATTTGCTCATCCCATTGGCTATCTCCCTGAATCGCCCATGCTATCGCGCCATTGACCTGATATTTAATCAGCAATGGATCACTGTCTCTATTATAAGAGTTGAAAACCAAACCATTGGTTAGTCTATGTTCTCCATCAAAAGACATAGCCAGATGCAATTCCCCTGCTGGGCTTACAGCTATATCGGATAATTCTATTCTATCTCCCCTGTTATCCAGATCCTCCGAAAAGGCAAACTGATCATTACGCCAAACCAAACCTCCCTGCGGGTCAAGTTTGATGACCTGATAACCTCCATAGTAAGACGGATCTGCATCCTGCAAAAAGGTATCATTCAATGATGTGACAGAATCGCCTGATTCGAATAACAGATAGATATTTCCTGAAGCGTCAACGTCCATTCCTAACAAAATCATATCATCGGGAGAAAGGAAGGTTCTGATCCAGTTTTCTGATCCATCGGTATTATAACTAGCAACAAAAAGGTTTCTAAACAGCGTACTGCTGGTCCGGGTAGTGGAAGTATAAGTAAAGTCTTTGAAGGTTAATTCCTCAAACAGACCACCAACAATTACTTGTCCCCCGTTGCTTTCCGATATTTCCTCGATAGATACATCTATACCAGACCTGGCATATTGTCTGACCCACTGATAGTCCTGGGCGGAAATGCTAAAGGTAAAAGTGCCGAATAATATCAATAATATGATCTTTTTCATAGTCCTGTTATTCAAAGGATATTACACCTCTTCCTCCTAATAATTCAAGCGGGCCGGAATATGACCGATTAGAAATTGTTACATTTCCATCCATATTATAATTCCCGCCTTTCCAAATTCTCTGTCTAATGTCCCATGGAACGAATTCTCCATGTACACCATCTCCATGTGCGTTTCTGCTAAATGCTCGATACAATACCTCGACAACAGTTTCACTCAGGTTATCAGATAGGTTTGAAATGCCATAATAAGAATTACCACTTCCTATCCTGTCAGTAGATTCTCTTGAAGCAAAACCCACTCTCAAAGGACCAAAACCTGAAGCAATGTTCATCCTATCGGTCATATTCACCTCATCCGGCGTACCTGCATTTTTTGTAGAGTCGGATACAGCAGAAAGGAATAACGTCGATCCCCATGCAAAATCATCTTCTATCGGCTCATCAAACCCTCTTGCTGCTTTTTCATACTCGAGTTCGCTCATTGGTCTTAAAGCGGCCCAGTCCAGATAGGCATACAGTGTCGATGTATTTAAATAATTACAGGCCAGCGAACCACCATCATCATTCTCATCAAAGACACCATTATTATTCAAGTCCATTCCGAAAACAACGTTTCTGATAGGGCTGCTTTCCTTGACGGCAATACCCATCCGGTTTAAGGGGACATCGCTACTGTTTAAGAAGTATTTGAACGACTCGTTTTTACGAAAGAAGCTCAATTGCTTTCTATTTAGCGTATTGAGGTAATCCACCATTTGTTGTTGCGTAACTTCATACTTCATGCAGTAAAAGCTTTTATAACCTGTGGGAAAATCTGCATTTAAATCAATTGTGCTGAAAGGAAAGTTCGCGATATATACTGTTGTCGTATTTTCATTAATCACTGCAGGAATTATGAGCTCCGGGTCAGTAAGCCCGATGACAAATCGAGAATCAGCCGAACTGCCATCCCCTGCCTGAAAACTTCCTTCGGGTACATAAACCATCTCTGTTCCAAATACTTTTATCGAAGGGTTGACACCTGATACTGACAATCCCGAAATTGTCACTGTTGTTGCAGGAATATCTTTTTGACTTGCTGACACAATTGAGCTTTTCGCAATAAAACCTACTCTTTTGGGTATAAAGTCCAAATCCGCACCTGAAATCGAAGATACATTCCCTCCACCATCATCAATCACCAATGGCTTCCATTGATTGGAATTGCTGGTTTTATATTTAGCAAAGATCCACACCGCATCATGATAGTCCGCATCGATGTTCCATGAATTTTCCCATGAAATATCAAATGACAAAGTTCCTGCAAGCTGATCGAAAACTATATTCTCAATTTTGAGATTATTGGCTTTACTTGATAAGCAAACAGCCATTATTAAGCATACTGAAAGAAATATCTTTTTCATAACCTAGTTAGTTCGTTAAAAACATTTTTGAAAAATTGCTGATCCAAAGCCTTGATTTGTCTTTTATTGATTGTGAAAAATGATACGGTCACCAGCTCGAAAGATGAATTCCTGATTTTTGAGTACACTTAGAATTGAATGCAACTGATTTTAAAAACATCCGACAGCCTTAAAAGCGTTTTCCTTAGGTTAACCGACTTATCATATTCACAAATGCTTAGTCAAATGAAACTACTCCTCTACCTCCTATCGCAGAGACTTCACCAAATGCTACGTTACTTCGGTTCGATACAGTACCAGTTCTAGTTACTCCATCATATGATTTGAAGGATCCCCCTCTGTAAATGATACTGCTAGTCCACCCGGTACTCACAAGGCCCGTGAACAAGCCATCTCCATGAGTTGCCCCATTGAAATTTAATGATTCGACAGATATTGTATACTCTGCCAGATTATCAGACAGATTAGCAATGCCATAAAAAGAGTTTCCACTGGAAAGCCTGGAAGCATCGGCAGGAGCAGAAAATCCTACTCTCATAGGACCACTATTGCCTGATTCGAGGTTCAAATTTCCAGATGAATTGATCTCATTTGACGAACCGGGGTTTGTAATCATATCCGGATTCAGCGATTGAAAAAAAGCCGATCCTATTGCTAACTCATTTCTTACTGGTTGTTCCGATCCCCGACAGGCTTTTTCATATTCCATTTCACTCATCGGTCTCAGGCCGGCCCATTTCAGATACATGGAAATGTACTCTGTACTGATGAAGTTACACGCTAAAGTTGCTCCATCATCTGCTTCATTAAAAATGCCATTGTTATTCAGGTCCATTCCGAAAACAGAAGCTACGGTGCTGTCTGTGTTGTTTTCGATGAAAGCTATACCCATCCTATCGACTACAGTATTTGACAATGCTAATGGATATTTAAAAGAGTTGACAAAATTAAAGGTGGTTAACCTGAACTGCTGATCTTGGTTCAGTGAGTTAAAAAAGTCTACCATCTGCCCTTGAGTAATCTCATACTTCATGCTATAAAAGTCCTCATATCCATTCGGGTAGACTGTACCAAAATCAATCGTATTGCCACTACTTCCTGATCTAAAGAATATCTCTGAGGTATTTTGCTCAATCAATACCGGTGCGAAATCGGTAGGCGTTGAAAAACTCTCATTTGAATTAGACCCATCACCTACATAATAATCACCCTGCGGAACATAAACCATTTCAGTTCCAAAAACCATAACAGAAGGATTAATGCCTTCAATGCTTAAACCGGAAATGGTAACAGTCGTTGCTGATATGTCATTCTGATTGGACATTATCACCGCGCTTTTCACAATAAATCCAACTTCCTTAGTCCTAAACTCCAAATCAGTACCGGAAATTGAAGCGAGATTCCCATTGCCATCGTCAAACACTATGGGCTTCCATTGATTAGAATTGCTAGCTTTGTATTTTGCAAATACCCATACAGCATCGTGATAATCAGCACTCATATTCCATGAGTTTTCCCAGGAGATATCGAAAGATAGCGTACCTCCTGCCTGATCGAATGTGATGTTTTCAATTTTTAGATTATTGGCTTTGCCTGCCAGACATGCAGCCATTATTAAACACATTGAAAGAAATATCCTTTTCATACCCTTAAGTTTTTTTGTTTAAAATTTTTGTGCGTAGAAAGCTTGTCCAATGCTGTATCTTTTTCTTTGTGGCAAGTGAAAATGAAAAGGTTACCGCAATCGCATTAATTTTTCAAAAAAATATGCAAAACGATTACAAAGTGCGTTTTTATGGATTTGAGGTACAGATTTCATCATAAAAGCCTCATCAATCAGACAAACTATCAGTTTCACAAAACTCCTTTTTAGAAAGACACGACCCCTCTGCCACCTTCGTACTGTGTCGCTGTTGAAGTACGGACTCTATAAGAAACAGTTCCCAGATGCTGGTTAGATCCGTCGTTACTAAAGCTCCCTCCCCGATAGGTAAAAATTATTTCCCATCCCGGTTCGGCACCTAACGGTCTTACATTGTCAAAGGTCCCGTCTCCATGAACGTTCTCATCAAACCTGGAGTAACTCTCTGCCCTCATTGTCAATTCGGATACATTATCTGATAAATTGGCTATGCCATAGAAAGAATTGCCACTGGTGAGTCTGCTGGCAGACCCGGTAGCACTGAAACCGACTCTCATAGGCCCAAATCCCGAATGAAGATTTAAAATGGTACCAGTACTGGATTCATCAGGTGTACCGGCATTGTCAACTGTAAATAAGATCGGACCTCTGTTTCTTGCCCCTGATGCATATTCGTTGGCTATCGGAAAAGCTACTCCTCTGCATGCCTTTTCATATTCCAGCTCTGTCATCGGTCTTAATCCTGCCCAATCCAGATAGGCAAACAACTCTAAAAAAGAGAGGTAGTTGCAGGCAAGGGTTGCGCCATCATCAATCTCATCAAAAACACCGTTATCATTCAAATCCATTGCAAATTTGATCGGTAGCCCGGATGTACTTGCCTCCTCTATCGCAATACCCATTCTGTTGACTACATCGTCAGACGAAGAAAAAGGATATTTAAATGCCTGCCGGTTTTTGATCGTGCTGAGCTTATCCTGATTATCATAGCTGAGCGTATTCAGAAAATTCACTACCAGATCCTTTTTGCCCAGGTTGATAGTTCCAATCATCAATTCATAACAGGAGAGTTCAGATTCGAGATACTCG
>JBCBHL010000182.1:0-14107 GCA_038525605.1 Bacteroidota bacterium | reverse complement strand
TCTTGAAGTAAATGTACAGAATGCTAAATCTCAGGTTTCTATCCAAAAGTCAGCCACCAATAATCTGGCTAATTCACGTCCACCTCCAATCACAGCAATGACCTCTCCTCTTCTGATCAACTCCCCAGGTTGTTTGTACAATTTCAAAACCTTGCCATCTATAGCAGATGTAAGAAAATAATCATCGTTGGCTGACTTTTGGATAGAAACCTGAGATTTAGCATTCTGTACATTTACTTCAAGAGTATTCATCAGATCTGCAAGGGATTTTTCCTTTAGCTGTACATTGTTGACTGAACTTTCATATTGGTATTGAATGCTTTCAAATTCCGCCTGTGAAACGGCTTCTTTCTCAACAAGCTTCTGGTAACGCTCATAGTTTTTGCGGTCTTTCAATAACTGTTTTTCAGCCTGATCCAATTGAATTTTAAGTTGGGTGATTTCAGGTGAATTGACATTTAGTTTGTTGACTGCATCGCGATAATTGACTTTTGCGCTGGAAAGATTTTCCAACTGTACATCATTAGACAGCTGAAATAGTGGTATATCCGATTGCACGTTGGAACCCACGTCCACAAAGCTGTTAATCAGAAATCCTTCTGTATTGGCAGTCACCTGATATTCATTTTCAAATATTACCTGACCGCTTGCAAATACGGCATTTATG
Organism: Bacteroidota bacterium; assembly: GCA_038525605.1. Taxonomy (GTDB): domain Bacteria; phylum Bacteroidota; class Bacteroidia; order Cytophagales; family Cyclobacteriaceae; genus JANSWY01. The sequence continues at coordinate 13,440 of JBCBHL010000182.1, read as the reverse complement.
ATGTCTTTCCTTTCCGGTTTGGTGGTTTCTGTCTGACTACATGATCCTAAAACGAGTAGGATTAAAAGGTAGCTATTTATTCTATTGAAGATACTTTTCATAGTTATATTCTTGGAAAAATTTGACTGTATAGATTATACAATTTTGAAATACTGTTTAGGTAAGCACTCTCCGCTCTCAGGTATTCTTCGAAAACACGGAGGTAAGCATCCAGGCTAATCAGTCCTTCTTCGTATTTTTGATAAGTGAGTTCCTCATTTACGGCAGTTAAATTGAAGTTATCCTCAGCAAGTGTTGCTTCTCTGCGCCCGGATTGATATTGTTTGATCAGTAACTGATCTTCCAACTTAGCAGTTTTTTCTGCCTCTTTGTGATCGTTCTGCGCCATATTGTAATTGATCTTATTCTTTTTGATCTCTCTCCGGTTGCTGAAACCGTTAAAAATCGGAATGGAAAGATTAAGAGAAAGATAGCTGTAGTCACTCCAGCTGTCACTATTGAGACTCAGACCAAAATCATCTCTGAACTGTTGTCGGCCAAAGTAGGAATTGATAGATAACGAAGGCAATAAAGCTGACTGACTGATTTTCACATTCAAGTCTGCCTGATTCATCTTGCTTTCAGCATTCATCACTTTTAAATTGCTATTCAATTGATCAGCCTGAAGCAGCGCCGGAAGTTCATAAGTTATTTCTTCAGTCATCAGCAGCTGATCCTCCAATCCCATCCCCATGAGTATTTTCAGTTCGGTCAAACAATCGCTAAGCAATTGTTCACTCGATAGTAGGTTTTGTTTAACGCCATTCTCACTAATCAATGCCTTATTATATGCTACCAGATCAATCAAACCCTGTTCATACCGATCTTTCGTCAGCGAACTAATCTCAAGTGTAGTTTCCAGGTCCATTTTGCTGATAGAAATGGCTTTTTGTGAAGTTAAAGCAGTGTAATAATACAAACTGATTTGTTGGGTAAGTAACTCCTGAAACTGCTCCTTTTCGATGGCCACCATTTCTGAGCTCATTTTCATTAACTTGCTCTGCAAACTCATCGAACGGTTAAAAAGCTGCTTATTGATGTTGATGCCGGCATTGTACGTATATTCCTGACCAAACTGCGTATTGATAGTTGTTCCCGGTTCTCCTCCAAAAATCTCTGCCGGTAATGGCGTAGTGGGTAGGTCAACATTTCGCTGTCCGTTAAAACTTCCCGTAATATTGGGTAATCGATAACTTTTCGATTGTTTGTATGAAAGCTCTGCCTGCTCCTGATTTAAAAGAAAGTTTTGATAATCCGGATTTTGATCAAATCCCAGTTTCAACGCATCCTGCAAACTATTCAAAGTTACCTGCTGTGCATTTCCATTGCCAGGCATGAAACCCAAGCAAAGGAAGATCAGTAACCCTATAAAAATCTTTGCCATTGACTTATTCATTTTTTGGTTTGATGAAAAATATGAGAGAAAGGGAAGAACTCAGACCACCAGGGGAAGTGATTCCCCCGATTGGGCCAGTAAAGCTGGTATGAACATAACCCAGATTAAAATCTATCATGCTCACGGGAGACATTCGATGGGCAATACCAACTGCCAGGCTACCTGAAAGAAGGTTTGCATCCAGGGAATTGATGTCTGACTGTCTCCCCGAAGAAAATGAGAATGTGACTTCTCCTCCCCTTGCGATGATTCTTTCCCTTCCTATTGAAACCTCTGTATAGATGCTGGAATATTTCCAAAGATGAAAAAAGTACTTACCTGATAATTTAGTACCTAACAGCAGACCGCCACCTCCTTGTCCACTGCCTGTTCCACCCGAGAATGATACTATTTCCTGCGTCTTTGGTAAGATCAAAAATTCAATGTCCAAACCTATGTAAAGCCGTTTTGAGATATGATAACCAACCCCCAGCCCATAAAATGCTCGCTTGGAAGTAAAATCTACATTGGTGATAGAATCGATTACATCACTCCTATTATTGGCTGATATGAACCTCTGTCCGTATGAAACGCCTATAAGCCAATGCTTTTGATAGCTGCGTCGGAGTGAGTCCCGAATGATAGGCTCATTCTCCAGTGCCGCAATTGCCTTGTCTGCTTCACCAAATGGTTTAGGTCGCTCAAATGTTTGACTCATAACCGCATCGGACATGATCAATAAAATGATCAACATAGGAAATCTCATTTCGGTAATTCTGTTTTTGACCAGCTCTGTGATCGTGAAAAGCCCATATAAGTGACATTGACCTGTAACTGATCGCTACTTTTTAGAGAAAGCGAAGCATCCATCTTTCTACCTTTCTTTGCAGCGTAAATGGTACCAGTCCACTGATTACTTGCATATTGCATATTTTCGATAATATCCAGGCCCATCATCGGACGGTTTCTCAAGGACTTGTCCCTATTCATTTTATCCGTTTGGGGTTCACCTTTTTTATTCGTGGGCTTCTTTAACCAGACGACCTTCCCGAAGTACACATTTTGATCGTTTTTATAAATCTCGATAATAGAATTTCCATCGGCTGTCAGCCAATAGCCTTCAATTTCGTTTTGAGCATTTGCGTTGAATGAGATCAACAAAAGCATTACCAGTGATATGTTGTGATATAATTTCATATTTCTTATTTATTATAACCTGGTCTATCTGCTATAGACCCTCTTTTATACCTTAAAGAAACGGATACCACAGGAGGTGCAGAATGGCGAAAGTGCTAAACACGCCCAATCAGAAACTGAAACTGACTATATCATTTTGAAATTCTTCAGCAGACTTTCCGAAAAGCCATAAAAAAAAGCGAGGCAGTTGAATGCATCGCTTGAAACTTTTGAACTGATCTAACTATACTTATATCAGGGATCAGTAGGGAAAGTTATGAACCTTCAGAAAAGCCTACCCCTTAGAATAAAAGTCTAATACCAATTTGATGTACTAAAGATTATCATGATAGATTTATTATGCAGATTTTAGATTTTAATGAATTAGTGAATTTTATGCTTAGTTAATATATGGATACAAAAATTTAACCGTCAAAATATCTAAAATTGCTCAATACAAAACTCAATGTGATCATGTCTACTAATTAAATATCAATTGCTTGATAAGATTGACAATTCGGAAAGTGTGAGTTGGAGTGCGAGTGATGAGTTGTTGTCCACAGAAAATTTATGTGATCTAATTTCAGTAGTCAGCCCAGCGCTTAAAATGTGTTGCCTTTTCCTTGCTGATGATGACCATCGTATGAGGTTGTGGGTTGATGGAGAGCGTTAATCTACCATTGAAGTAGGGCTCTATCTCTTTGATGGTGGATCTGGCAACCAGAAACTGTCTATTTGCTCTGTAAAACTTATCGGGGTCCAGTTGTTTTTCCAGATCATCTAAAAAGAAGTCTATCACGTACTCTAACCCATCCTTTTTCTTCAGGAATACCCCCCTCTCCTTCACGTATAAATAAGCCACTTCATCGATATCGATCAACATCATTTTCTGTCGGAAGCTAACCAGAAAACTGGACCGGAATTTATGAGGTCGAAACTGATCAACAAGTCCCTTGATCTGATTAAGATAATCCTGTGTACTATCCTCTGTACTTGCCATAAATTTCTCGATAGCTATCTTGAGGTCGTTTGGATCAATGGGCTTTAGCAGGTAGTCTACACTGTTTACTTTGAATGCTTGCAAAGCATACTCATCATAAGCTGTAGTGAAAATCACAGGACATTTTACTTCTGTCTGATTAAAAATCTCGAAACTCAGTCCATCAGTTAATCGAATGTCCATAAAGATCAAATCGGCAAGATTCCCCTGATTGACCCATTCAACAGTTTCCTGTATACTGTCGATTACCTTTAATAATTCAAAAGAGCAATCGGCTATTTGATTCAACTCTTTCTTTAATCGATTGACAGCAGAGTCTTCATCTTCGACAATCAATATTTTAATATTTTTCAATTTCATCTATCAGGACTTTAAAGGTATTTTGACAATGAAATAATCATCGTCGACACCATATTCAATAGGCTTATGCAATAAGGTAAATCTCTGTTGTAGGTTTTTCAATCCTACCTGTTCACCAGCTACAGGATAGCTAAGGGGGTTTATCTGATTCTTAACAATCAACCAGTCATTCTCTACGTAAATGACGATTGTCAGTGGTTGTTTTCGGCTAACCTCATTGTGTTTGACCGCATTTTCAACCAAAAACTGCAAACTCAAAGGAGGAATCAGATAATCAAAATAGTCACCAAGTGGCTCCATTTTTAGCTTGATGGCGTCTTTAAATCTCACTTCCAGCAAGCTCCAATAGTCCTCCAGAAAGCTTATTTCATCCTTCAGTTGTATAAAGTCTTTGTAAGTATGTTGTAGAACAATTCGATATAAGTTAGAAAAATTTCTCACCAGCTTAGCTGCAGCCTGCTGGTCTTCCTCAATCAAATCCAATAAAGTATTCAAGCTATTAAATAGGAAATGCGGATTGATTTGTTGTTTCAGAGTTTCCATATGAAACTTAAGTTTCTCTGCCTGTAACTCCAGATTTTGCATTTCCAGTGAGGCTCTTTCACGTTGTGTTTTAAACACTCTTTGAATGATATTAAATATGACTGCAATCAGTCCAAACCTGACCATCATTGGAATCAGTTCCAGTTTAGAAGTAATCCCATCTGGAATGATGATATTATCAAATAAAGTAATGAAAACGATGAACGCACTATTGGATAGAATGATGAATGCAGTGGTACCTAATTTTCTTTTGATGAGAAAATCTCTTTCTATCAGAGCTTTGTTTAAAAACCATAAAATCAACAGTACCGTGCTCGCCTCCAGGTACTTAAAAACGGTTAACGGCAAATCTTTATCCCATAGCTTAAAGGTATTATTACTAACAATACTCAGTATCGGCGTAATAATAGCCAGAATATAAGGTAGAAATTTTTCTGCTCTGGACATCTTTGCAACGTTCATTCAAATATACCTTGATTCATAGCATAAATTTACTGAACAGTTGTTTTATTGAACTGAAACTGCTCATATCCATTTGAAGTAACATCTTACTCATTAGCTCCCTCACTGTCGCAAGCGTCCAGTTGCAGTTGAATAGTAATGCTTATGCCCTTGTTGCCGTTTTCACCAACATGATAAAGGAATCGCAATCGTCAGTCAATGTAGTTGTTCTTAACAACATGATCCTATTGAGTTTTATACCGCCTATCCAATTCATAATATAGAACATTATTCTAATCCCCTTATCAAAGAGCCTTTAACAAAACGACTATGTAAATTAGATATCAAATGATGCAGCCAACATCTTGCTAATTATTGTGGTTATATAGCTAGTTAAATGTAGAAACAATATTAGATGTATCAATACAAGTACGTTAAAATTCAATTAGGAGGCTTTTTCAAAACAGAACCACGTCAGAATTATCAAAAAATCATCGATGAACATGCCAAAGAAGGCTGGCGTTTTGTCCAGGTCTTTGCCCCCGCCATTACGGGCTATGGTAAAGCCACTAATTATGATTTGATCTTTGAGAAAGAGGTGGAGTGAATAAATGGTTAGTAGATTCATTACCACAAGCATTTACCTACTATTCAGCGACAAAATATAATGCAAGCATATTATCGATCGTTTGATCTACACCTTTTTTCTAAACGATGGTTTATATAATTAAAATAAAGCTACAAAGATAGAATGATAGCGGATCTGAGTAATGAAGTTATCTGCTGAATTTGTCGAATGGATCAACCTATTCATCAACCATCCTGGCTTTAGGAAAGTAGGTTCCTTCTGAAAATTAAGCAGTATGTTTTTTTGAAGATTGCACCGACTCTTAAGGTCGAGATTTTAACTTTGCCACGCTGCGCAATGACGTGAATTTAAAGATCAGCATATAGCATTGGCGCCATGATGGCAAGGAAAAGCAATACTAGAAACTGTACGTCTTTGCGAATGCAAGTACGGACAACGTAAATTTAAGGTCTAAGTACTCCTGCATGAAGCAATCTTACTTAAAGAAGGATTTCATATTGCACATCTCTCTTCAAACATGATTACTTTATCATTACGGAAGCAAAACAAGAATCATTAATTGATGGGAATTTTTCTTTTTTAAATTGTCTGTTGCAAAGTTGCGGGAGCTAAATAAACTTCAGATTTAGGTATTTCAAAGTTGTTTCAAGCAAATAAATTAGTTTTTTACATGTTTTAATTTTGCAACAACTTATAAATCATCATACACATTGCATATTTTTGATCTAGTTCAATTTACCGACATAGCGTACATGATAAAGACGCGCTGTGAGTAAAAGTTAATTGGCCTCATGAATAAGAGAGCACTGGAAAAATTGCCCATTAATGAATAGCAAAGATCTTCAGGAAAGAATGACTAAATATCGTAATCATTGAATTCGACATGCTCGACCGATCGTTTGAAGGTAATGATCTTCTGATTGTAGACATCCAAACGCCAGTGAGTCTGATGGTCGATCTCTGCGATCAAGGTTTGATGTTCTCCTTTCTTAGTGAATGACCAGATTTTTTGCTTTTCTGTATCTTCAAATAGTTGACAGACTATTAATTTATCAAATGGGCTTCTTTCATCTATGTTTCTGTTATTCGTTATCAGTGAGTTTTCTTTGTTGAATGTCATTCTCCTGCTGTTGTCGTTATACCCAACTTCATAAATGAGATCAGTTACAACACTTGTATCAGAAGACTCTGAGAACAGATAAGACGTACTATTTTGATTGATATCATAGATTGCGATATTAGTAATTCTTGTAAAATCTAAGTTTTCATCACTCTTTGATGATAACCGACCTTTTTTTGGAAGATGCATAGACAGGTAAAACAGGTTAAACGCTCTTTCATATTCCTCTCTTACCTGCCGTTGATTTTTGATACCAAATTGACCCATAATATTGATGTAGCTTTTTAATATGTGTAGACGATATGGGAGGCAATATATTTCTTTTGAGCTCTATAGAATATTGAAAAGATCATCGAAATCATAGCCAACAGACTCAATTAAACGCAACATGTGATTCGTCAATGATCGATTGTTATGCTAAATTCCTCTATAACAATTCAGCTTGCTAATACAAATTTCTGGTGAGACCTGCAAAACTGAACTTTGTATAAATTCCAAATGTAACTCTTCTATACAATGGGTTCAACTCGCGATCTTCAATTGGTTTTTTTCTTTCCACATTCTCATTAAAATCGGGAACCTCAAAATAGATGCCTCCGATGAAATTTCCTTTTTCTCCATTAAAAAATGAACTACTAATTCCAATGTCTGTAGTAGATACTAACCTTTCTTCATTGGTCGATCTATTAATCCTCGCATAATAGTCTAAGAGCAAAAGGTACTTTTCTCCAACCGGAATCCTTTGGATCACATCAAAATCATAATTATGCACAAAAACTTCTTTGAACCGGTCAGGATAAGCAGTCTTTTTCAATTCTGTACTACCTGTCATATTTGCAGCAACATTGTTGGTTCTTACTGTATATTCCGCCGAGGTTAAAGTATTCAAATTATTAGTTTCCTCATATGTATACTCAAACCCTAGTAACCACTTACTAGCTATGTCATGATTGATTCCAAGTCCGAAATTAATTCCTCTAAAGGTATTTGCCTTGAAGCTATTATCAAGATTTGTGGAATCCCATCCCAGAAAGGTGTTATACTTCGTGGAAGAGTTTCCATAATGTATAAATATTGAAGTCCTCCAATACTTTAAATCAAGATCTGCAACTTCATCATCTGCATCATCTATAGCGCTAAGGGATGCCTGATTAAGCTCAACAAACTTCTTCCAATCAGCGTTATTTACAAATGCCCTATTCAGCATGTCTCTGGCTATTCTGACCACCTCTCTCGTATTTTCTGAGTTTTTGATGATCTTCTCTAAACCATTTTTTAGTTTAGCGAATGGTAGTTTTTCCGTGTCGTCTTTCGAAATTGTATTCAGGTCTACTGCTGGAAACTTTTCATTCAATGCTTTGCAACTTTCAAAATTCCTCCCTCTCTCTTGTGCCATCACATTTCTAACGCTACCATAAACGGACTCAACCAATTTATCTTGCATCGCTAAAACCTGATTCAAAATGTCGTCATCTGCTGTTAGGTAGACTCTATCTATTTTATCCGAATTAGACCAGGAATATCCAGCGAACAAAGAGAACTCACTGGAGGGTACTATTTGACTAGATGAAAATATCGACGCTAGTCCTTCATTATTTTTACCTTCGGCGTTAATGGCCCAAAGCCAGTTTTTTTTCTTGGTTTTACTCAAACCAAGATTATTATATTTGAAAGTAATAGAAGTTTCCCCTGGATCAAAACCTATATTGCTATTATCCAGCAAAATAGTCGATTCATCTTTTCCAGCCTTAACATCTTGTGCAGATATGGATTCAATGATACCAGAGAAGATGATTAATAGTGTTAGTAGTCTTTTCATAGGTTTGAGTAATTAAATAAGTAACCTCCACTATTCTTTTTATACTTCCCTTTTATAGGTTCGCTGTTTACCTTTACGTTATCAGCAAATACATTCATTTCACATGTCAGGTTTTTGGGACCATAGATCATTCCTACAACTCTGATAATCACTGCTACACTAACATTTTTCCTGGTAACATGAAGTGTCCCCGGAGAAATGATTTTTTCAACAGCATCCAATCCATTGATCTCGAATTCACCAATATGAGTGATCATCTGATCAGGATAGGTAATAACACATTTAATGTCAGCCATAATCTTTTAAGTCTATTTTAGATTGCTTTTACGTTAAACAATATTACTGTTATTGTCATTTAATTGAAATACCCAAGATTGGGTATATGAACTGTTCTTCAATATCTCCTATATAAAGTTTTTCGCCAGTTAACAATGGTTGAAACATTAGATTAAAAAATCGACATAAGTTCTTGTTGAAAACAAAAAGTAGTGGCTGTTTTAATAGACATTCAAGATTGAATACTTAAAAATTTCACCCGGAACTAGCCAACTGATTGAGAACGGTTTCTCTTACAGAAGTGGCCTGATCGTACAAATTTGGATAAATTGTATGTTTGCTAATCTGAAAGTCACCATGAATTTTTCTTCTAAGATAGTCAGCCAGGTCTTTATGGATATTAAAACATTGAAACGGCTGTAAGTTTAAATTTGAACCTTGAGCCCCATCAGATGAGTTGAATAACTGTTCGATCGGCCTGTCCCGGAACGGGTTAAACATAAGTAAACCTTTTTGAGCAATGATGTTTTGATTAAATATAGAAGTAAGTGGTTTCGTTGTTCTTACTCTTAAATCTCCTTGAAATCTTTCATCATGCGTGGTTTCAAAGTCTGATAAAGTAAACAATGAATTCGCATTTTCTAAATATTCATCACCAAATTCTCGAAAGCTTTCTATTGATGGATAAGTAGAAGAATTATTAGCAATATCCAGCAGGGACAACAATTCCCTATTATCTCTACCCCTTCTATCTATCAAATAGACGGACATATAATTAGTAATTTTTCCAGGATCATTACTCCCGGATTTTCTGACGCCATCTACTGCAAAGTACAAAGCTTTGTTAATGTCATAAGTCCAATCCACTACAGGAGTGGGTGCCCCATAATGCTGGAGTAAAGACAAGATAGGAAAGTCCCTTTCATTCTCTCCGTAATCATAAGTATCAAAAATATCTTTAATGAGTGGGATTTCTTTTGCTTGATTTACTAGTTGAATAATGAAGTCTTTAAATGAAAAATGATCTCTCCATTGAGATAGATATTCCTGAATCCAGAGCCTTTGAGCAGAAGAGTAGATTTTATATTTAGCCTCATTGGATCCTCTATAGATCAACTGTGTAGGATATTCTCTCTTAACATCTGCAGTGTAGTAGCGATACCAGTCATCCAACTGACGACGATTTTCTATGACGTACCCTTGATCAGATTGAAAGAAATTACTTTTTTCTTCTAGGTTTTTGTATTCAGGTAAATTTGGCATTTTTATAACTTATTTTGTGATCAACATTTTATGAAAGTATTGACAATCTTCTCGTACCATTGAATTTTCGCAGTAAGTACTTTATTCTTACATCTTCAACTGCCCCCTCACCCCTTCCAGAAATGCCACTTTCAAGAAGTTGGCTTCTGCTTGCAAGTTGGTGCTGGCGATGCGAATTTCTTTATCCACAATCCGATCAATAGAAGTATTTGAATCTGGGTCTGTTGAGTAAAATCGCCATTCATCCAATATTCGCTGCATCCAGTATTTGCCTTCATTCTTTTTAAGGCATTTAGCTTTGTAGCGTTCTTCAATACCAAAAAGGTCATTCCATGTAGACAATTCTTCATCAGCATCTTTTGCCGCTAATTGAATGTCCAGGTCTTCCGGTTGGGTATCATCTGTAAACTGCTTTTTAAAGCCCAGCTTAATCTCAATCTTCGGATGTTTGTTGACAGCAAAAGGATAAAAAGCTTTACGCCTCATTTTCTTTTCCTTATTATACAAAGGATCTTTGCTCAGCTTATAGGCAGAATTGCAATCATTGCACATCGGTACCAGGTTCCTGAAATTAATGGCACTAAAAGGATATAGCCCTTTGGGTAAATAATGATCGTAGGCTTCTCTCCTGCTTTCATAAATTCCTTTCATATCTCCGATCCCGCAGAAAGGACATTTCCCTTCATCATTCTCCTCCATGAAATCATTGTAATGATCCTGCATCGTGCAGCCCAGCTTCTCCTGTACCACTTTCAGTTTAATCACACTCTCGAAAAGGTGTTTGTTGAAATTATACAGTGCCTTGTGTAAAGGTTCGCTGATAGCAGTTAATTCCTTGAAGTAAAAAGGTTGACAATCACCATTTTGACCACAAAGGTCTTCTACTGCATTGTTATGTCGATAAGCCTTGGCAAGTAAAGTTTTGGTATGTGCATCAAACCCTTGAAACAGCTTATAAACCTCCTGAATAGGTCCATAGAAATAGTCCGTTTTGATTCGCTCGTCATGATCAATGGCCAGTGTAATTTCTTTGAGGTCATCCTCCAGCATGTCAATGTCGAAATCCACAGCTGCATCAGCCTTGCACCAAACCTCCAGAAAAAGATGGTCGATCCATTCCTGTAACTTGTAGATGGGGTGATTGTCGATGTATTTGTAGGTAAAGAGCATTTTTCTTACTTGCTTAGCGTAAATAATTATGAATTAGCTAATTATGAATTAAAAATCATCCACTATCATCCATCATATCCAGGGCTTTATTGATAAACATGGCTTTTTCAACAGAATCACCCAGTAAGTCATTGGCTTCTTTGATCAGTCCGTTAGGGTCTTCCCCACTATCCAGTCGGCGATCCAGTGCAGTAAGTGACTCCCGCGCATAATCCCCGATGGTTTCCTGCTGACCGAATATTTTGATGGTAATCAAATTAACCGAAGCACCAAACGTCTTAAAATCCGGTCGGTTACAGACAACTTCATTAGTTTCTTCATCTCGACTAAAGACCAATACATTTTCACGTTTGCAGTCTGAAATAATAAAAGGTGAATGAGATGTGATGAGCAACTCACTAGTATACTTTTCTTCGGGTGTATTTAAAAAAGTGTCTGATTGCTTTTCACTTTTCTGCTCCAGGCTATTCCGCAGTACTGAGATAAAGCTTGATCGCCAGTCCGGGTTGAGATGTGTTTCTGGTTCATCCAACAGAAACAGGCTATTCGTATTCTTAAACAACAAACAGAGCCCGATAGCATGCAGGTACTGATGCTCTCCATCAGATAAAGACTTAGTCAATAACTTACCTACTGATTTTTTAGTGATCTGTAAATCATCGAAACGCATCACCTTTCGTTCATCGGCCAAAACAGGCACCATCTCATTGGCAAATAAGCTATCAGATTGATAAATTTCTTGTTTAGTGGTAGTAGAAACCTCAAACAAATTAAGCGTCAATAATATCTGAAATGCCTGAAATAATTCGATGGGATTATCCTCGAAATGAAAGCGAAAAGCCTTTTTAGTCTCCTCGTTCACTGAATAGTCCAAATAGTTAATTTCGTTATCGGTATCATCGTAATTACTTGTTGAACAATTCCTCAGTTTTGGTATGATTGTTTTATCAACTAGCTCTAGTAAATATTTTAAAACCTCATCTTCATGGACAAGATCTTTATAAGTTTTTTCTACTAAATCATTTTCATACTTTGATGAAAAATAGTTTACCTGTTCAATTTCTCCAGTCTTCTTGTTTTTAACATATGATTCATTTGTTCTTATCACAATCCTAAACTGATCCAGCTTTTCAATACCCAACACATCCAGAAATGGATCAAGAAAAGCCTCGTCCTGCATTAAATAATTGGCGAGGAAGATGGCCTGACTGTATGACGAGTCTGCAAACACAAACCTTGCTTCCGGTTTGCTGTAGCCTTTTTCGTCGATCAACCGCTCCTTGTACTCATCGAAATGGATGAAACGCATTTTCAGAAATGGCAGGCTGATGATTTCATTTTCACCGGAGCTGTAACCGATAATGTACTCAGGGAGTATTTGTTTAATCTGATTTCTTAAGAGAGACTGCCATGATTCAATGACTTCAACATAGCGACTAACAACAGGTCTTTTACCTAAATCTTTTATAATTCTTAAGCGTGTGAGTGGTTGAGATTGTAGATTCATTGTTATTAATCTATCTCTGAGTTCTAGCGGCTCACTTATATAATACTCTAATTCGTAAGCATCTGGATTAGACTTAAAGGCGTTGAAGCTCAAATCACGTTCTTCATCATTTCTAAAACCATCAGGTTTAAAATCCAGGTAAATACACTCCAGGTGATAGAAGATAGCAGCTACTGCCTCCAGGATATTGGATTTGCCGGCACCATTGCGACCTGCCATGCACCAGGGATTGAAATCATAAGCTTGTTCCTTGTCCTTTTCGTGCAGGAAGTTGATGGTAAAACCTTCCGGCAAACTCCTGAATGGCGTATTGAGTTGTAACCTGATCAGTTTCATGGAGCAGGCATTATCGTTTTCAACTTCATGACCTTTTCCTCTTCATCGAAAAACTGTGTGAGCCAGGGGTGATCATCTTCTAACCAATTGAAAACAACCTTTTTAACCTCCTCATAAGTAAAAGAAGCATGTTCCTTTAGTTTGTCGCTGAGGCTATCAAAAGTCAATGATTGCATACTCCTTAGTTCTTCTATAATACCTTTCATAGTCAATAAATTTGGACTTCCAATGAATGGCGTATCAATTGTTCGCCTGCTTTCCGAATTTATCAATTGACTCAATAAATTATGTTTATCTCTTTCTAAATCATTTTCATGATCGCCTTCTTTAGCGGCAATCTTTTTGATATCTGAACTGGAATAGCGGTTCTCTACCTCCTTTAAATTGAATGTCTTCTTCAATAGAAAGTTTTCTGATATTCAAGAA
>JBCBHL010000181.1:0-14200 GCA_038525605.1 Bacteroidota bacterium | reverse complement strand
AAGTAACTATGGCGTTTGAAATAATCACAAAAATCAAGATCAATGCATCTGCTGAAAGAATTTGGGAGGGTAGATGCCAATGGCAATAAAAGAGAATTACATACCGATCAGGCATTAGATGCAATAGATTACAGTTTCTATGATAGTTATAAAACTTCTTATCAGAACAAGGATAATGAACCTTCGCGCTTAGTTGATTGTCAGTACTTTACTACAAATAAATTAAATCTGAGCGAACCTTTGCAAAGAGCTTATGATGCATTGGATTCTTTTGTGATCTTTATTTGTTTAGAAGGTAGTGGCACAATTAGGACCACAGATGATTACCTTTGCAAGATAAAAATCGGTGATACTATTCTGATACCCGCGAGCTATGATTCGCTGGAAATAGTACCCGATGGAAATCTGAAGTTATTGGAGACGTATGTTCCATGAATAATAAGATCAATAAGCAAACAACTTTTGAACACTGGGGATTAATCGACTACCAGCAGGCCTGGGATCAACAGGAATCTATTTTCAAGGAAACGGTAGACCTGAAAATTGCCAATAGAAAAAGCCCTGAAGGAGAAGAAAAACCAACTCCCAATAAATTGATATTTTGTTACCATCCGCATGTTTACACACTTGGAAAGAGTGGAAAAGAGGAAAACCTGCTATTAGATGAAGCTGGTCTCAGGGAAAAGGAAGCTACCTATTATAAAATTAACCGGGGAGGAGATATTACCTACCACGGGCCAGGGCAAATTGTGGGGTATCCAATTCTGGACCTTGAAAATTTCTTCACAGATATTCATAAGTACTTAAGGTTACTGGAAGAGGCGATTATTTTAACGCTTGCAGACTATGGAGTGGAAGCTGGGAGAATAGAAGGTCTTACCGGCGTTTGGGTGGATCACATCGAACAGAAAAACCCGCGGAAAATTTGTGCGATGGGTGTGAAATCGAGCCGCTGGGTGACCATGCATGGTTTTGCCTTCAATATCAATACAGATCTTACATACTTTGCCAATATCATCCCCTGTGGTATTGATGACAAAGCAGTGACTTCTCTCGCATTTGAGCTTGGCAAAGAGGTCGATATGCAAGAAGCAGAGACACTTTTGCAAAAACATTTGATTAACTTATTCGGACTGGAACTCAACTAGTCGCTGATCAATTCGTATGAATCAATAATCATGAGAAAAGACATTGAATTTCTACCTGTAGAAAATATATTAATTGCCGTTGTATTGGAAAATGATGATTTGAACAATCCTGAATGGAAAGTGTATATCATCAACAGAAATCAGAAAAAACTTGAAAATTTATTGATCTCATCAAAAGGATACGGTCAAAAAGATGGTGAAGAGCAAAAAACTTCCGTTTTACGCCATTCAGTACCGTTTCTGGACGGAGGAGAATATGCTTTAGTGGAGCCAATCCAGCCGGAAGTGTTCCATTTGAACAATGAATATTGGGTCAGTTATTACATTGATGGTCAGATTTACGATAAAAAGTTTATTTTTGTACCGGATACCATCAAAGAAGAAAACCTGACACCGATTAAAGAGCTCGGATTAAGGGGAGTACTTCATCCCTAAAACTAATGAAGCTTAGAGAATTAAAAAACATAGTTGTACTCGATATTGAAACCGTTTCCAGTGTAGAAAAATTTGAATTTTTGCCCGAACGTTTGCAGGCTCAATGGAATCGTAAATCACAGTTTATCAGAAATGAAGAAGAACTCAGCCCGGAGGAGCTGTTTTTTGATAAAGGCGGAATCTATGCTGAGTTTGGAAAAGTAATATCGATTGGGTTGGGCGTATTTTATACCAATGAAGACGAGGAAGTTTCTTTAAGGGTAAAAGCACTTTCCAACGAAGATGAGAATCAACTACTGTTGGAATTTAAAGCTTTGATAGAAGAAAAATTTGACAGTGATAAACTGAAATTTTGTTCTCACAACGGCAAAGAGTTTGACTTTCCGTATTTGTGCCGCAGAATGCTCCTGAACAAAATAAGCATTCCCGAGGCATTGAACCTGAGAGATCGTAAGCCCTGGGAGGTACAGCATCTCGACACGATGGATATGTGGAAGTTTGGTGACAGAAAGAGTTATACCTCACTGGAACTTCTCACAGCTCTATTCGACATAGAAACCAGTAAAATTTCCGATGGGGATTATATAGATGGATCGTTAGTGAACAAAGTATATTATCACGAAAAAGACATAAACAGAATTAATAAATATTGTAAAAATGACGTAGTAGCAACAGCCCAGCTTTTTCTCTGCTTGAACAATCTGGATCAGATGAAAAACGAAAACATCACCATTCTGGATTGAAATCCTCAAGCAGCATACAATCAAAGCAGCTGGCAATTATCCTCCCCCAAGCCTTTGATTGAAATAAAACGAAGTATTTTAAGATAGCGACCTATAGTCTATCAACTGCTTCGAAATAATAAATTAATAGTATAATCAATAGTTTAACAGGTATATCACGAATAGGTGAAACATTTAAGATATATTTATACCTGAATACAGACGAAAACCAAAGGTCTGAAAGCCAATCAATGAATTGGTGGATAATCTCTGATTTTGAAAAACTTAAATGTGAACATTAGGTTTGACCAGAGAGTCCAATATTTCAAGAAAATCATAAATAGACTCAGAAGCAGTCGATATCTTAAAAACAGCCATTCCAGTTAAACTATCACACTTTTATAAAGTAATTAATGAGTAGAAAGAAAAAATTCAAAGTAAAACACAAATCAGGGAGAAGTAAAAATTCCGGATTTAATGAATTAAAAGATAAAGTCAGAGTCCTTTTTGGTAAAAACCCCGGGAAGGATTTCAGCATCAGACAGGTGCAGAAACAAACCAACGCCAGAGACAAAAAATCCAAAGAGAAGGTAAAAGAGTTACTATTTGCAATGGAAATCGATGGTAAACTGAAAACGATGCGCAATGGGAATTTTGTCAGTGCCAGAGAACCCGATACGCATATCGGCAAAGTAGACCATGTTAACGCCAAGTTTGCCTATGTCATCATCGATGGAAAAGAAGATGACGTATGGGTGAGAACCGAAGACTTGCACGGTGCAGTTGATGGCGACATGGTAAAGATTTCAATCACCAGGCCAGCAGGAAACTCACGAAGAGAAGAAGGGCAGGTAATTGATTTGATAGGCAGAGGTCGGGAAGAGATTGTAGGCAGGATCGAGATATCAGAGAAGTTTGCCTTTGTCATTCCGGATAATAAAAAGTACCATTTCGACGTATTTGTTTATCCTGAAAAAACAGCGAATGCCAACCAAAATGATAAGGTTTTGGTACAGATCAACAAATGGCAAGATCATAAAACTAAAAATCCCGTTGGCGAAGTGACGAGAGTTTTAGGCGCATCCGGTGATAATGAGGCGGAGATCCATTCGATCATGGCAGAATTTGACCTGCCGTTTGAATTTCCGGCAAACGTCACAAGAGCGGCATCCAGAATCAAAGAGGAAATCCCTGAAAAAGAATTGAAGAAAAGAAGGGATATGAGAGAAGTGACGACTTTCACAATCGATCCTCACGATGCAAAAGATTTTGATGATGCTTTGTCGTTGAAATACCTGGACAATGGTCATTATGAAATAGGGGTTCACATTGCTGATGTTTCGCATTATGTAAAACCTGGAACACTACTGGACAATGAGGCCATTCACCGGGCTACATCTGTATATCTGGTAGACCGTACAATCCCTATGCTGCCGGAGCAGCTATCCAATAAATTATGTTCTTTGCGACCTAATAAGGACAAACTTACCTTTTCAGCTGTTTTTGAACTGGATCAGAATGGGAAGATTGAGTCAGAATGGTTTGGCAGAACGATCATACATTCGGATCGACGATTTACCTATGAAGAGGCACAGGAGAGGATCGAGAATCAATCCGGAGATTTTAGTTCGGAGATCATATTGCTCAATGACCTGGCGAAGCAAATAAAAAGCAGGCGTTTTAAGAACGGAGCAATCAACTTTGAGTCGGTAGAGGTAAAATTTGACCTGGATGAAGATGGAAAACCTTTGGGTGTCATTCCTAAAGTACGGAAAGATGCTCATAAACTGATAGAAGAGTTTATGCTACTCGCCAATAAGCGTGTTGCTGAGAACGTTTACGGATTAAAAAACCGTAGTAATAAAGGACAGAACACCTTCGTATACAGGGTACATGATAATCCTGATCCGGAAAAATTAGAGTCATTTTCTAAGTTTGCGAGACAGTTTGGTCATGAACTGAATTTCGAGACTGGTAATTTGTCCGGAACGCTTAACCACCTCATTGATGATATTCAGGGTAAACCTGAACAAAATGTGCTGGAATCATTGGCAGTGAGAGCAATGGCGAAAGCCCGATATACGACTGAACCGAAAGGTCACTTTGGACTTGCTTTTGATCACTATTCGCATTTCACTTCACCAATCAGAAGATACCCTGATGTGATGGTTCACAGGTTACTGCAACATTATCTGGATGGAGGAAAAGCGCCTGACAGAGATGAGTACGAGGAGAACTGTGCGCATTCCAGCGATCGTGAGAAAAGAGCTGCGGAGGCAGAACGAGCTTCCGTAAAATACAAACAAGTGGAGTACATGTCGCTGGTAGAGGCGAAAGTATTTGATGGCATTGTGACTGGTGTTACGGAATGGGGTGTCTACGTGGAAATCACCGAAACCAAGTGTGAAGGCATGGTGAGAATGACTGACATGGATGACGATTATTACGAGTTCGATGAGAAGAATTACCGGGTGATAGGTCAGCGCAATAAAAGGATGATTACTCTGGGAGATGCCGTAAATGTAACCGTGGAGAAAACTGATATCGAAAGAAGAACAATTGATTTAAAGTTTGTCTACGACTGAACAAGTCATTGATGAAAGCAGGGGAATTATTGAGGTTTCGCAATCATATAAAACTGATTGTATGCCGGGCTTTCATTGATTAATTAATTTTTTGAAAAGTAAGCGCAATTTTTATTGAATGTATCACACTTAATATAGCTGCAATTTACAATCGGGAAAGATGAAACTGGTTAACCCATCTTTTTTTGGATCTGATTCTTTTGTGAATAACCTGAGGTTTACCATTTAAATTATTAAAGGTTATCACGACAGGTTTATTATGCATATTTTCAATTGAAGTTTTAGTTGAATCTTTGAAATTTAATTCATAGTTATAAATTCATAATTTCTTAAAATTACAAAGTTTGACAGTTACAACATCGAAAATTTATCAATACAAAACTTAACGTGACAATGTTTATTGCTTTTTAATAATTAAAGAACATTCAAAACCATTTTAAAATGAGATAGGTTGTATAGATTGCGATAATTTATACGAGAGTCTTGGAGAAAATAGAACAATACCTGCAAAAATTAAATGCTGAGCTTGACAGCATCAGCTACGGAGATGAACCAGTAGAACTTTACGAACCGATCAGATACCTGATGTCTCTGGGAGGTAAAAGAATGAGGCCTTTACTGGTTTTGCTGGCTTATGGCCTAAAAGAGGATAATCCTGACGACATCTTACTTCCTGCACTTGCAGTGGAGGTCTTTCACAATTTCACATTGATGCACGACGACATCATGGATAATGCCCCTATCAGAAGGGGTAAGCCAACAGTGCATGAGAAATGGAATGAAAATATTGCCATTTTGTCTGGTGACACCATGATGGTGAAAGCTTATGACATGATGCTTGATGTCAACAAGGATTTACTACCTGTGGTACTCCGAAAGTTCAATAAATGTGCAGTTGAGGTCTGTGAAGGACAGCAACTGGATATGAACTTCGAATCGAGGGAATTGGTATCAGAGGAAGAGTACCTGGAGATGATCCGTTTGAAAACGGCGGTGCTTTTAGGTTTTTCTTTGGAGCTAGGCGGTATTTTAGCAGGGTTTGATCAGCAGTCGACGGATTTGCTTAGGGATTTTGGTGTGAATATCGGAATAGGTTTTCAGCTTAAAGACGACTTGCTCGATGTGTATGGTGACAAAGAGAAATTTGGGAAGCAGGTTGGTGGCGATATCGTATCCAATAAAAAGACCTTCCTGTTGATCAATGCTTTGAGGTTAGCCGAAGGCGAGCAGAAAAAAGAGCTTGATAAATGGCTAAACACAACTGATTTTGATAATGCCGAAAAAGTTGATGCAGTCACGAAAATTTATGATGGTTTGGACATCAGGGAGATGACGAAAACTAGAATCAACGCCTATTTCGAAAAGGGATTTGATGCTTTGAAAAACCTATCGGTTTCAGAAGCGCAGAAAAAACCATTGCTCGATTTTACAAATTATTTAATCAACAGAGAGAAGTAGTAGTGGATTTATCTATAACGGCTGTCATCATCATTATCACCTCATTGATAAGCTACAGAGCTTTTAACAACAGAGCTTTGCAAGCTAAGCTGATACACAACCCCTACAGTGTAAAGCACAGAAAGGAATATTACAGATTATTGACATCAGGTTTTATACATGCTAATTTCACTCACCTGATCTTCAATATGCTGACATTTTTTTTCTTTGGCCCTGTGGTTGAAAATATACTGGCTGAGGAATACGGAGTGGTGACAGGTGGTGTAGTTTTTGTTTTATTCTACCTGATTTCGATCGTAGTTTCTGATCTTTCCTCTGTGATAAAATTCGGGGATTCCCCTGGGTACAATTCACTTGGAGCTAGTGGAGCTGTTTCGGCAATTTTGTTTTATAGTATTTTGTTCTTTCCTCTTAGGAAGCTTTATTTATATTTTTTAATTCCAATTCCGGGATTTATTCTGGGTGCTTTATATCTCATTTATTCCTATTACGAAGGGAAGAGAATGGCAGATAATATCAATCACAATGCTCATCTGTACGGAGCTATCGCTGGAATTGCATTTGCAGTAATCACTGATCCGGGAGTAGTCATCAGCTTTTTTCAAAAAATAGGAACATACTCTATCTTTTAGCGACCAACGCACTTTTTCATTTCATCGACAAATATTATATCGTCAGTAGAGTCTACATTTCCATTCTTATCTATTTGTAATAAAAACTTATTGATCTGATAAGGCTCACAGGTACTGACTATTTTTAACCCGATTACATCATAACCATCTTTGTTTTTACGAATACCACTCATATAGTGATCGTCAGTGACAAAAAAGTAGCCATTTGCAGCAGCCAGTAGCAATGCGTCACCTTCACTGTCGATGGTACCCAGGAAAGTTTTGAGGTCATCCACACTTTCCCAGACCTTGTTGTAATCCCTTTGATTGCTTTTCAGATAATAGTAAGTTTGATCTTTTTTAGCACCTTCAGCGAAGTTGATACCAGTATCTTCCATTCTGAAAAAGTTGTAAGTGCACTTCCTGGGATTATTGGCCTCTTTACAGACGGAACCAAATCTGAACTGTACGGTTTCTGGCTGATCCGGCGAATGTTTTACCAATTCCCAATAATCAAATTCGTAAGCAGGTTGTACATCATCGAAAGGCTGATGCGATTCAATGGGAGAAAAACCTGAATAATCCCAGGAGGATTCAATCAGGTTTTCGTCCGTACAACTAGTTAATATGGTTACTATCGCAATTAGTGAAAAGAGTTGTCGCATGATTAAAATCCAATACCAACGTTTATACCAATCTTGGGAAATACTCCCTCGTAATCTGTGTCGTAGATATCCTGAAATTCAAATCTGTTATCTGGAAACAGATCATCAGAATCTCTCACACTGGCAAATCTAACGCCTCCACCGACGTAAAAATCCAGATAAAGAATGTCCCAAACAGACCTCTGGATACCTATGGTCACGCCGGGATTAAATGCATTGATTGTTCTTTCATTAGTTCTGAAAGTTGAAAAGTTACCGACAGGATCAAAAGTGCTGAATTCTGACTCTATCTGAGTATAAAGCCCCGAGAAATATACACTTGCATAGATGCCTCTTCTATAACTCGCTTCTTTTCTTTTTGGAGTATAGGGTTTGAAACCATTTACATAAAAACGATACTGTACTTCATATTTAAAACCAAGTTCCTCTTCGTTAAAATCGCTTGCGGTTTTAAATCCCAGTCCTACATTGAAACTTTTTGTAAAATCCTGGTTGAAGCTTTCGTAGGACAAGAAAAACGTGTTGTCAACAAACTGGAAAGGAGCCAGTTTGATGATGCTTTTCACCGGAGTCAGCTCCTCTGTACCAGTATCTGTATCGCTATCCTGTGCAAATGAACTGCTGAGACATCCTAAACTCAAAACTATGGTGCCTATCAGAGACAGAAAAAATTTAATCATAAGTTTTATCGAAATTAAGTGTTTTAGTTATACCTCTTTCCTGATGACTTGCAAAGGTGGGTTGTTGATTACACTTCTGCTGTTCAGTAAACCAATTACGATGGTCAAAGAGGTGATTACAATGAAGACACTAAAGATCGAAAGATAGTTGGGAACGTAGGTGATTTCAAAAACGAACTTTGCCATCAACCAGCTACCAACTATAGAAATACATAATCCTGCAATTGACGCGATAGAACCCAACATGAAATATTCAGTAAAGAGAATTTTCCAGATTTGACTTTTGCTGGCACCCAGGGTTCTTAACAATACATTTTCTTCGATTCGCTGATATTTACTAGTAATCACTGAACTCAGTAAAACTAATAGTCCAGTTGCAATGCTAAACAGCGCCATAAAACGAATAACAAAAGAAATTCTGCCCAGCACTTCTTCCAGCGTGTTGAGAATCAATCCTAAATCAATGATTGATATATTAGGAAAATTTCTGACGATAGCCTGTTGGTATCTGGCGGCATAATCCGTAGAGTTGGTTTTTGTCACCAGTACATTGAATTGAGGCGCCTCCTCCAATACTCCTCTTGGAAATAAAACCAGGAAATTAGTCTGTACTCTGTTCCATTCAATTTCCCTGTAACTACCCACGTATGTCTTGATCAAAGCACCTTGTACATTGAATAGCAATTCATCGCCAATGTTTGCATTGATGCTTTTAGCAAACCCTTTTGATATAGAAATGTAGATCGAGTCATTATTGGTGACACTGCCTCTCCATTTACCATCAACTATGGTCTCGGAAGCGATCAATTTATCCCGGTAAGTTACCCGGTATTCTCTGTTGAATGACCACTTTTTATAGCCGAGTGTACTGTCATTTACAGCGTCATTTTTGGAGTAGCCATTAATTTCCATTAACCGCATCGTTATGATAGGAACCTCCTGCATAACAGGCATATCATAGTCAACAGTAATGGTTTTTACTTCTTCCAGCTGAGGTGTCTGAATATCAAAAAGAACCATATTGGGTCTTTCTCCTTCTCCGGAAATGGTAATCTGCTTGACCAGTAACTCTTGTAATGAATAAAGCGAAGCAATCAGCATAGTACCAAGGCCAATGGTTACGATGAGTGTTAGCGTCTGATTGTTTGGTCTGTAAAGATTTGCTAATCCTTGTCTCCAGACAAAACCCAGCGATTTTGGGAAGAACTTTCGCACCAACCACATGACCAGTTTGCCGGCTCCTGTCAAAAGTAAGAAAGCCACGACTATTCCCAGCGAGAAATAGAGTGATTGAAGCCAGTCATTGATCTGGATTTTTGAAAATATCCAGATAAACAAAAATATGATTGAGTAAATAGCAATCGGAAGTGTTTTGCCATCACCTTTATTGCTAACAACATCTCTGATAACTCCTAGAGGTGTAATGGTTCTGATTTTTAAGAGAGGTAGCAATGTGAAAAGTATGGATATAAAAAGTCCCAGCATGATTCCCTGAGCGACACTGATCCATGAAATTGCTGAGGTGATTTGCACGGGAATAAAATCTTTGAGCAGGGAAGGCAGATAACTTTGTAGCAACACGCCAAAGCTTGCACCTAGCAGTGAGCCAATCACTCCAAAAAGTGCGATTTGAAAAAGAAAGATGAAGAAAACCTGATTGGAGGAGGCTCCCAGGCACCTTAGGACTGCAACTGTTTTTATTTTTTCTTTGATATATACATAGACAGAACTGGAAACTCCAATACAACCTAGAAGTAATGCAACGAAAGCAACCAGATTCAGAAAGTCTGCCAGGTCACCAAAAGCCCGTCCCGCATCTCTTTTTCTATCTTCCACTGTCTCAATGTAGATGCCCATTTTATCAAGAGGACCACCAAATTTTTGGTTCATTTCTTCAACCAGTTCTGAGTCCAGGATTTTGAAAAACACAGTCTGTTGAATTCTACTACCTTTTTTCATCAGTCCGGTACCGCCCAGATAATCCAGCGGGATATATACTATTGGTGCCACCGTGGTGCCAATTTCAGTCTGCCCCGGTACTTTCTGTAGTTTCCCAACAATCTCAAACAGCGTATTACCCACTTTTACCTGATCACCCACCTGGACATTATACTGAAGCATCACAGACTCATCTACAAGCGCATATTGTCCGATTTTAAATCTTTCTGCTGCATCAGCAGGTTCGGTTTCTATTTTGCCATAATATGGATAGCCTCCTTTCAGAGATCTGACATTCACAAGTCTGGTTCCATCCGTTCGGGGGAAGAAAACCATAGAAGCAAAGCTGCTTTCGTACGACCTTTCTCCCGGGATAGAATCTGTCATTTGATAAGCTTGCTCGTTGAAGCTTTTTGACTGACCACCAATAGCCATGTCGGCACCCAGTAATTCTTTAGCCTGAGCGTTAATTTCATCAACAAGGGTAGTTTTGAAACTATTGATGCCTACAAGTGCTCCAATTCCGAGTGCTATAGAAAGAATAAAGATAAATAGCCTGGCACGGTTTTTCCGGCTGTCTTTCCAGGCCATTTTCAAAACCCATCTCCAACTTACTTTTAGTTTTCCCGGCTTTACGATAGTATCCAAAGTGTAGAAGTTATGAGTTAGAAATAATTTTGCCGCCTTTCAACCTAATTCTCCGATCTGTTTTCGCTGCAAGTTCCAGATCGTGCGTGACAATTACCAGCGTGGTGCCCGCCTCTTTATTGATTTCAAAAATCAACTCTTCTATCGAATTACTGGTTTCTTCATCAAGATTACCCGTAGGTTCGTCGGCAAACAATATTTTTGGGTTATTCGAGAATGCCCTCGCAATGGAGACCCTCTGCTGTTCCCCACCAGACAGTTGTACCGGATAATGTCCCATCCTCTCTCCCAGACCTACTCTCGCGAGTAAATCCTTTGAAGTTTTTTCTGCATGCTTTTCACCACGAAGCTCAAGTGGAATCATTACGTTTTCAAGAGCAGTTAAGGTAGGAATCAATTGGAAATTCTGAAAAACAAAGCCAACGTGCTCATTTCTCACTTTGGCAAGCTGGTCTTCATTTAGGTTATCCAGCTTGATACTATTTAATATGATAGATCCGGTGGTTACCTGGTCCAGGCCAGCGCAAAGTCCTAATAATGTTGTTTTACCACTTCCTGAAGGGCCTACTATTGCGAAAGACTGACCTGCTGAAATATCAAAATTTACATTATCGAGAATTTTTAGTTCTTTTTTGGTATGCGAGTTGGTGAAGACTTTAGAAAGTTCTTTTACCGATAGGATAGAAGACATGTATTGTTATTTATTTTTACCTTAGAACGAAATTTAGGAATTAGAGTTTATTAATGATATGTTAAAAACGACATGAAAGATATAAAATTTACTGTATACCTGTCAATACTTATCCTCTTGGTCTCCTGTTCCTCTCCCACGGAAGACGGTAATAAAACGGTCAAGAAGAATGCGAAGGAAGGTACTGATGTTCGGGTAAAAGACAAACCGGTTATTTTATTTTTTGGTAACAGTATCACAGCGGGCTATGGAATTGATCCTGAAAATGCTTTTAGCAGTTTGATTCAGGAGAGACTTGATTCATTAAAATATAACTATCTGGTAATTAATGCAGGACTCAGCGGCGAAACAACTGCCAGCGGTTTTTCCAGGGTAAGCTGGGTGTTGAAAACTATCCCTGAAGTTTTTGTGCTGGAGTTGGGTGCTAATGACGGTCTGAGAGGAATTGATGTCAACGAAACCCGGAAGAACCTCAAACTCATTATACAAAAGGTGAAAGAAGTAAACCCTGATGCGAAAATTCTTTTGGCCGGAATGGAGGTACCGCCAAGTATGGGAGAAGACTATGCAGGGCCTTTTAGAAAGATTTTTCCTGAAGTAAGCGAAGCTGAAGAGGTTTCTCTGATTCCTTTTATTCTGGACAAAGTAGCGGGGGAGGCTGATCTCAATTTGCCCGATGGCATACACCCCACGGAAGAGGGTCATCAAATAGTTGCAGAAACGGTATGGACTTATTTAAAACCACTTTTGAAGAAATAATTAGCATTTTTGTTCTTTTGTTTTAAATCTTACAACTAATGAATATAATCCTTGGTAAATGAAACCTTTTTTTTAAATTGATGTTAATTAAATATCAATTATGATAGTAACACTATCTTGCAGTAAAGTATAATATCTATTACCAGAAGTATGGCCACATTACAGTTGCTTATTAATGAGAATCTATTTTTGCGTGATCCTCAGGAAACTGAGCTTGGAAGAAAAATAGTACAAGATAGCATTGCTATGATCGATGAACTAGGTTTTGAAAAATTCACTTTCAAGAAACTGGCTCAAAGAATAGATTCCACCGAAGCATCAATTTACCGATATTTCGAAAACAAGCACAAATTGCTGGTTTATCTCATAGCATGGTATTGGAATTGGATTGAATACAGAATTGACTATTGCACGCAGAATATTGAAAGCCCTGAGAGAAAGTTGGAGATTGCTCTAAAAGTAATCGCGGAGAAAAAAGATAAAGATCCTACATTTCCACAGATCGATGAAGAGGCTTTGTACAGAATAGTCATTGCAGAATCAGATAAAACGTATCTGACCAAACAGGTGGATGAAGATAACAAAGAAGGACTTTTTAGAGGTTTTAAGTCACTGTGTAAACGGGTGGCTTCATATATTTTGGAAATTAATCCTGATTATGTCTATCCGCATTCATTAGTTAGTACCGCCATGCAGGCGGGACATCAGCAGCTTTTTTATGCCCAACATTTACCTTCTCTTTCAGATTTGAACAATTCGGAAGACGAGCTGTACATACAAAATGAAAAGTTTTTAAAAGAATTAGTTTTTCATGCCATTAAAAATTGAAATGGTAATTAGAAAGCAATGAGAAGTGAACAGATAATAGAAATAATCAGAGAATCTGCCTCTATGCTTGGGCAGGACTTTGATGGTTTAATGCTATCGTCATTAGATGCGACACCACGAGATTACGTAACAGCGGAAATCGCAGAATTTCGTCGTGATTTAACTGAGGCTGCCAATAAACAACGGATCATCTATTTGGAAAATAGTCTGAACCCTGATGAGTTCAGAACATTTTTAGGACAAGTAGAAATACCAATTATTGCATTTCTCGATACTGAGGAAGAAGACCAGTTGACACCAGTTATATTTTTCAAAGACAAGAGGAGACTGAAAATTCTTAAATTTTTTGAGGATGGTGTGAAAAATGAAAGTGTCGACAATTCCTGTTTCGAAGAACTTTACAAAGAAGATGATAAGGTTTCATTTTTGGGGATCTTTGCTTACAAAAGTCTCGTAAGTGATGATCCTGATAACGGGGAGGAACGCAAAAAGCTCAGTCCGGTAAAACGACTGGTCAAACTGTTATCGGAGGAAAAAAAGGACATATTCTATATATACTTTTATGCCTTTCTGGTAGGCCTCATTAGTTTGACTTTACCAATTGGTATTCAGGCAACGGTGTCACTTATTTCGGGAGGAGTAGTTTTTAGCTCCGTTTATCTGTTGATAGGATTGGTAATCATCGGGGTGTTGGCTGCCGGAGGTATTCAGGTCATGCAGATATCGCTTGTGGAGTATCTTCAGAGAAGGGTATTTACCAAAGCAGCCTTTGAGTTTGCTTTCAGGGTGCCTAGAATCAAAGAAGAGGCCTTATCAAAGTATTATGCTCCTGAACTGATGAACAGGTTTTTCGATGTACTGACGATACAGAAAGGATTGCCTAAGTTATTAATCGATTTATCAGCTGGTATTATTCAGATTCTTTTTGGTCTGATGTTACTTTCATTTTATCATCCGTTTTTCGTCTTTTTCAGTTTGTTACTGATCTTTCTGTTGGTGATGATATTTTATACCACTGGACCTAAAGGACTG
>JBCBHL010000180.1:0-14288 GCA_038525605.1 Bacteroidota bacterium | reverse complement strand
GTACAAGGAATACTACGACCTTCATTGTCGTAGTATTCCTTGTACATTAGTGGAGGCAGGACCATGTGTGGTAACTCAAGTAAAGAATGAGGATACTGATGGTTACAATGCTGTGCAGTTGGGTTACGGAGAAAGAAAGGATAAGAATACACCTAAAGCATTAAAAGGCCACTTCGCAAAAGCTAAAACGACTCCCAAGAAAAAGGTCGTTGAATTTAGAGATTTTAGGCAGGATGTAGATAATCCGATATCGCTGGGTCAAGAGGTAACAATTGGAGATGTTTTCACTGAAGCTGATTTCGTTGACGTAATCGGTACTTCTAAAGGTAAAGGTTTTCAGGGTGTTGTCAAGAGACATAATTTTGGTGGTGTTGGTCAGGCTACTCACGGTCAACATAATAGATTAAGAGCTCCGGGTTCTATCGGTGCATGTTCTTTCCCTTCAAGAGTTTTTAAAGGACTTAAAATGGCAGGAAGAACTGGTGGAGATAGAGTTAAGGTATTAAACCTTAGAGTATTGAAAGTAATGGCTGA
Organism: Bacteroidota bacterium; assembly: GCA_038525605.1. Classification (GTDB taxonomy): domain Bacteria; phylum Bacteroidota; class Bacteroidia; order Cytophagales; family Cyclobacteriaceae; genus JANSWY01. The sequence continues at coordinate 13,754 of JBCBHL010000180.1, read as the reverse complement.
TAAAAACCTGGTTTTGGTTAGCGGTTCAGTACCTGGTGCGAAAAATTCATATTTAATACTGGAGAAATAAGATGGAGTTATCTGTACATAATCTTAAAGGAGAAGATACAGGAAAGAAAGTCACGCTTAGTGATGAAATTTTCTCTGTTGAAGAGCCAAATGACCATGCGATCTATCTTGATGTAAAGCAATACTTAGCTAATCAACGTCAGGGTACGCATAAGTCGAAAGAAAGAGCTGAAATTGTAGGTTCTACTAGAAAAATCAAAAGGCAAAAGGGAACAGGTACTGCAAGAGCTGGTAGTATCAAATCTCCTGTCTTCAGAGGTGGTGGTAGAGTATTCGGACCAAGGCCTAGATCTTATTCTTTTAAATTGAATAAGAAGTTGAAGCAGTTGGCAAGAAAATCTGCGCTATCGTACAAAGTGAAAGAAGAAGCTATCAAAGTTGTTGAAGACTTCACTTTTGATAATCCACGGACAAAAGATTATTTATCATTTTTAGCAGCTCTAGATGTTAACGGTAAAAAGTCTCTTTATGTTACTTCGGAGCTAGATAAAAATATCTATTTGTCAGGTAGAAATATCAAAGGAGCTAAGGTAACTGTTGTAGATGATTTAAGTACTTACGACATCTTAAACGCAGATAGCCTCATTTTTAGTGAAAATTCATTAAGTAAGATCAATAATCAATTAGCGAAATGAGTATACTAATAAAACCGATCGTTACTGAAAAGGTTTCATCGTTCAACGAAGCTGGACAATATGGTTTTGTTGTATCAAAGGATGCTAACAAGATACAGATTAAAAATGCTATTGAAAGCACCTATGGTGTCACTGTTGAGAGAGTGAACACAATGGTTTACCCTGGTAAGTTAAAGAGTAGATTCACTAAGTCAGGTGTGATTGAAGGTAAGTCGGCATCTTACAAGAAGGCTATTGTGAAAGTAGCTGATGGTGACGTGATTGACTTTTATAGTGCTGTATAAATAATAAGAAAATGGCTGTAAAGAAATTAAGACCAATAACGCCGGGGCAAAGATATAGAACAGCACCTGTTTTCAGTGAGGTTACTGCAAGCAAGCCTGAGAAGTCTTTGACGAAATCTGTTAAAAGATCTGGTGGAAGAAATAACACAGGTAGAATGACTATCAGAAATGTAGGTGGTGGTCATAAGAAGAAATATAGAGTAATTGATTTTAAAAGAAGTAAGGCAGGAGTTCCTGCTACCGTAAAATCGATTGAGTACGATCCAATGAGAACCGCAAGGATCGCTCTTTTATTCTACGCTGATGGTGAAAAAAGTTACATTCTTGCACCGGATAACCTAGCTGTTGGAGCTACAGTTGTTTCTGGTAAAGGAGTGTCGCCTGAGGTAGGAAATGCATTGCCATTATCTGAAATTCCGCTTGGTACCATCATTCATAACATTGAAATGAAACCTGGTAAAGGTGGAGCAATGGCAAGAAGTGCGGGTACCTATGCACAGTTGGTTGCAAAAGAGGGTAAGTATGCGACGCTGAAACTTCCTTCTGGTGAAATGAGATTGGTTCTTAATGTTTGTATGGCAACTATCGGTTCTGTATCAAACTCTGACCACATGAATGTGAGACTGGGTAAGGCAGGTAGAAATAGATGGCTAGGTAGAAGACCAAGGGTAAGAGGTGTAGCGATGAACCCTGTAGATCACCCAATGGGAGGTGGTGAAGGTAAATCATCTGGAGGTCACCCAAGATCAAGAAATGGTCTGTATGCCAAAGGTCAGAAAACCAGAGCGCCTAAGAAATATTCTAACAAAATGATAATAAGCAAAAGAAAATAATGGGAAGATCACTAAAAAAGGGCCCGTATATTGACTTTAGACTTGAGAATAAAGTCGATGCTATGAATGACTCAGGTAAGAAGTCGGTAATAAAGACATGGTCAAGAAGATCAATGATTTCACCTGATTTTGTTGGACATACATTTGCCGTACACAATGGTAATAAGTTCATCCCTGTTTTTGTAACAGAAAATATGGTTGGACACAAATTAGGTGAATTTGCTCCTACTAGAAATTTCAGAGGACATATTGCCAAGAAAGACAAAGGAAAAAGATAATTTGATGGAAGCTGTAGAAAATAGAAAAGTAAAAAAATCTGTTAGAGTCAGACTTCAAAAGGAAGAGGCTGCTAAGCAAAAAGAAGCTAATTCTGGCAATCAGGGTGATGCGTCTGCTTCACTGAAATCGGTTCCAACTTCTCCACGTAAAATGAGAGTTGTAGCTGACATGGTCAGAGGTCAGAGAGTAAATTATGCATTGAACGTATTAAGATTCGATTCAAAGCATAGCTCTGCTAAGCTTGAGAAGTTGTTACTTTCGGCGATTTCTAACTGGCAGGCTAAAAATGAAGATATCAAAATAGAAGATGCTGATCTTTACATTAAAGATATTTATGTGGACAGTGCTAAAATTTTGAAAAGGCTTAGACCAGCTCCTCAAGGTAGAGCTCATAGGATCAGAAAAAGATCTAATCATGTTGCAATCACAATCAGCAACAATACTGGAGCAGATTTAGAACTTAACTCACAAAACGACTAAAAGATGGGTCAGAAAGTAAATCCTACAGCATTAAGACTTGGCATAGTTAAGGGATGGGAGTCAAATTGGTACGGTGGAAAGACTTTTCCGGATAAGATTGTTGAAGATCATAAAATCCGTAACTACATATACGCAAGGATTCCTAAGGGAGGAATTTCGAAAATTGTAATTGAACGTACTTTAAAAAGAATTACACTAACAGTACATACTGCAAGACCTGGTGTTGTCATCGGTAAAGGTGGTACTGAAGTAGATAAAATTAAAGAAGAATTAAAGAAGTTAACCGGTAAGGACTTACAGATTAATATCTTCGAAATTAAAAGACCTGAGCTAGATGCTAAATTAGTGGGTGAGTCTATTGCTCAACAATTGAAAGCCAGAATTTCTTACAGAAGAGCTATGAAGCAGGCTATTGCTTCTGCTGTAAGAGTAGGTGCACAGGGTATCAAAATTAAAGTTTCCGGTAGACTGGGTGGAGCTGAAATGGCAAGATCTGAAATGTATAAAGATGGTAGAATACCTCTTCACACATTGAGAGCTGATATTGATTATGCCATTTCTGAGGCGGACACTGTTTATGGTAAAATCGGAATCAAAGTTTGGATTTTCAAAGGCGAAGTTTTTGGTAAAAGAGATTTGTCTCCAAACGTAGGAATGAATAACGATTCTAACAGCAGAGGCGGAAGAAGAAGACAGGGTGGAATGGGTGATTCATCAAAAAGAAGAAGAAAATAGGAGGTAATTTAAGCTTAATTCAATGTTACAGCCAAAAAGAACGAAATTTAGAAAAAAGCAGAAAGGTAGAGTTAAGGGTATTGCTCAAAGGGGACATACTATTAACTTCGGATCATTTGCTATAAAAGCACTGGAGCCAGGATGGATCACAAGTAGACAAATTGAGGCTGCTCGTATTGCCATGACTCGTGCTATGAAAAGGGAAGGACAGGTTTGGATAAGGATTTTTCCTGATAAGCCTGTGACTAAGAAGCCTGCTGAGGTACGTATGGGTAAAGGTAAAGGAGCACCTGAATATTGGGTGGCTACAGTTAGACCAGGTACTATACTATTCGAATCTGCTGGTGTACCGCTTGAGTTAGGAAAAGAGTCCTTAAGACTTGCCGCTCAGAAATTACCTATTAGAACTAAATTTGTTGTTAGAAGAGATTATGAATAATTCTGAACTAAGATCTTTAAACATCGACGAATTAAAGTCGAAGTTAGTAGAAGAAAGGGGTAATTATCAGAAGTTGAAGTTTGCTCACGCTATTACTCCGGTAGAAAATCCAAGTAAGATTAGGCATTCCAGGAGGTTGATTGCCAGGATTCAGACTGAAATAAAGGCAAAAGAACTCTCCAAATAGTATTGACATGGAAAGAAATCTAAGAAAGGAAAGAATTGGTCAGGTTGTCAGCAACAAAATGCAGAAGACAATCACTGTTTCTGTACAACGAAAGATGAAGCACCCTATTTATGGTAAGTTCATCGCTAAATCTAAGAAATTCACAGTGCATGATGAGAATAACGACTGTGGCGTTGGAGATACTGTGAAGATCATGGAAACAAGACCTCTAAGTAAGAATAAGAGGTGGAGATTGGTAGAAATAATAGAAAGAGCTAAATAAGATGATACAACAGGAGTCTAGATTAAATGTAGCTGATAATAGTGGTGCTAAAGAAGTGCTTTGTATCAGAGTTTTAGGTGGTACTGGGAAAAGGTATGCGTCTGTAGGTGATAAGATTGTTGTTTCTGTTAAGTCAGCAATCTCTTCAAGTAGTGTTAAAAAAGGTACTGTTTCTAAAGCAGTGATCGTGAGAACTAAAAAAGAGCTAAGAAGAAAAGATGGTTCTTACATTAGATTCGAAGACAATGCCGCTGTACTGTTAAACACAAATGACGAACCAAGAGGTACTCGTATTTTTGGTCCTGTTGCAAGAGAGTTAAGGGAAAAGCAGTTTATGAAGATTGTTTCATTAGCTCCTGAAGTATTATAAACTACATTAAGATGTCTAAGAAATTACATATCAAAAAAGGAGATACAGTAAAAGTTATCAGTGGTAACTCGAAAGGTAAGACTGGTACTGTTCTTGAAGTTTTGGTGAATAAAAACAGAGCGATAGTAGAAGGTGTAAACATTGTTACAAAACACGTAAAACCTACTGCAGCAAACCCTGAAGGTGGTATCAATAAGACTGAAGCAGCTATTCATATCAGTAATCTGATGGTGGTTACTCCTTCTAATGGAGAAGCATCTAGAATTGGTAGAAAACTGAATGATCAGGGCAAACTTCAAAGATTTTCTAAGAAAACAGGAGAATTTATTTAAGATGGCTAATCCAAGATTAAAAGATAAATACAGAGATGAAATTGTTTCTAAATTAAAGGAGCACTTTCAATATAAGTCTGTAATGCAAGTACCAAAATTGACTAAGATTTCAATTAACAAAGGTATCGGTGCAGCTGTTGCAGATAAAAAACTTGTTGATGTAGGGGTTGAAGAACTTACAACTATCTCAGGGCAAAAAGCGGTTCCAACTAAAGCTAAAAATTCTATCTCTAATTTCAAATTAAGAGAAGGTATGCCAATTGGAGCCAGAGTTACTCTACGAGGCGATAAAATGTATGAGTTCTTAGACAGACTGATGACGATTGCTCTTCCACGGGTGAGAGATTTCAGAGGTATTAAAGACAAGGGCTTTGACGGAAGAGGTAACTATACTTTAGGCGTGAAAGAGCAAATTATTTTCCCGGAGATAAGTATTGACAAAGTACAAAATATCTCAGGTATGGATATCACATTTGTTACCACGGCAAATACAGACGAAGAAAGTTTTGAATTATTAAAAGCATTCGGACTACCGTTCGCTAAAAAGAATTAATTATGGCAAGAGAAGCAGTAAAAGCTAGAGAGCGTAAGAGAGAAAGATTAGTCGCTAAATATGCTGACAAAAGAGCCGCATTGAAAGAAGCTGGCGATTATGTTGGTTTGGACAAGCTTCCAAGAAACTCTTCCAAGGTTAGATTACATAACAGATGTAAATTAACCGGACGTCCTAAAGGTTATATGAGGAAGTTCGGAATATCCAGAGTAACTTTTAGAGAGATGGCTTCTGACGGTAAAATACCAGGCGTAACTAAAGCTTCTTGGTAGTTTTTCGAAAGATACTTTCTTATTAAAATTTTTATTTGTATTTTTGCACCCCTGTTTAACGGCAGGGTTTAATTTATATAAGATGACAGATCCGATTGCAGATTATTTGACTAGACTTAGAAATGCTTTAAAAGCAAAGCATAAGGTTGTAGATATACCGGCATCTAATATCAAGAAAGAGATTACTAAAGTCCTTTACGATAAAGGTTATATTAGAAGTTATAAATTCGATGATAATTCTGTGCAGGGTAATATTAAAATAGCTTTGAAGTATAATAATGCTACTAAGCAGCCTGCAATAATGAAGCTCGAGAGAATTAGTAAACCTGGTTTAAGAAAGTATGCGCCAGCATCTGAATTGCCTAGGGTTCTCAATGGATTGGGAATAGCTATTCTTTCAACTTCTCAAGGTGTTTTGACCGATAAAGAGGCTAGAGTGCAACATATCGGTGGTGAAGTTCTTTGTTACGTGTATTAAAAAATTATTGAGATGTCTAGAATTGGAAAAGCACCAATAAGTTTACCTTCCGGAGTTACAGTTGAGTTCAAAAACTCTGTTGTTACTTCTAAGGGACCAAAGGGTACACTTACTCAGGAAATTGATCCTGATTTTAACTTAAAGATAGAGGATGGTTCTGCAACTGTAGAAAGACCAACCGAGCAAAAAAGACACAAAGCACTGCATGGTCTATACAGATCGTTGATTAATAACATGGTTGTTGGTGTTAGCGAAGGATATAAGAAGCAGTTGGAATTAGTGGGTGTTGGTTACAAGGCATCAGTTCAGGGTAGTATTCTGGAACTAAATCTTGGTTACTCGCATAACATCTTTATGCAACTACCAGAAGGAGTGAAAGTTTCTGCTGAAACTGTGAAAGGTAAGAATCCAATTGTTACCCTTGAGAGTAGTGATAAGCAGTTAATCGGACAGGTTGCAGCTAAAATTAGATCACTTAGAAAAGTTGAGCCTTACAAAGGAAAAGGTATCAGGTTTGTAGGTGAGATCGTGAGAAGAAAAGCGGGTAAAACTGCTGCTAAATAATATTGTTATGCCTATTACAAAAAATAGTAGAAGATTAAGAATACGATTAGGTGTCAGGAGAAAGATTTCCGGCACTGCTGAGAGACCTAGATTAGCTGTATTCAAGAGTAATAAGGGTATATATGTTCAGGCCATCGATGATGTTGCAGGGACAACATTAGCCTTTAGTTCTTCAGTTGATGTTGGACAAGCAGGGAAGAATAACATAGAGGTTTCAAAGGCTGTTGGAGCAAAGATAGCTGAGAAGCTAAAAGGTCAGGGTCTTGAATCAGTTGTTTTTGATAGAGGTGGTTACCCATATCACGGAAAAATCAAGTCTTTAGCGGAAGGAGCTAGAGAAGGAGGTCTACAATTCTAATATTATGTCTCAGAAAAGTATAAAATTAATCAAAGCAAGCGAAATAGACCTTAAGGAAAAGGTTGTTGCCATCAAAAGAGTAGCTAAGGTTGTTAAAGGTGGTAGAAGGTTTAGTTTCTCTGCTATTGTTGTGGTAGGTGATGGTAATGGTATTGTTGGTTACGGATTAGGGAAAGCTAATGAGGTGACAGATGCTATTACTAAAGGTGTAGATGATGCAAAGAAAAATCTTGTAAGAGTACCTGTTTACAAGGGTACTGTACCTCACGAGGCGATTGGAAAGTATGGAGGAGGTCATGTGTTATTGAAACCTGCGTCTGCTGGTACAGGTGTAATTGCAGGTGGTGCAATGAGAGCTGTGCTTGAGAGTGCTGGTGTACATGATGTACTCGCAAAATCAAAAGGATCTTCTAATCCTCACAATGTTGTTAAAGCAACTTTCAATGCACTGGCTAATATGAGAGATGCATATTCAGTTGCTCAGCAAAGAGGTGTTTCGATGAATAAAGTTTTTAATGGTTAATGACATGGCAAAAGTTCAGATTACACAAGTAAGAAGCGTCATCAACAGACCAAGAAACCAAAAGTTAACGATCAAAGCTTTAGGTTTAGGGAAAATTAACAGAACTGTAGAAAAAGAATTAAGCCCACAGATCTCAGGAATGATTAATAAGGTTAGTCATCTTGTTACTGTGAAAGAAATTTAATAGATATGAGACTTAACACATTAAAACCAGCTTCAGGTTCTACTAAAACCAAAAAGCGAATTGGTAGAGGACAAGGATCGGGAAGAGGCGGAACTTCTACAAGAGGTCATAAGGGAGCTAAGTCCAGATCTGGTTACAGCAGGAAGTTAGGATTCGAGGGTGGTCAGATGCCTTTACAGAGAAGAGTTCCTAAGTTTGGATTTAGAAGTCCTAACAGAGTGGAGACTAAACCTGTGAATCTTGATGCGTTACAAGCGTTGGCCGACAAGCTTAGCGTAACGGAAATCACTGTTGAGGTATTAAAGGAAAACGGTGTTGTTGGAAAAAATGACGTAGTGAAGATTTTAGGAAGAGGTGAGATATCCGCTTCTCTGAAAGTATCTGCACACTTGTTTTCCGAGAGTGCGAAGGAAGCTATTACAAAGGCAGGTGGAGAAGCTGTTAACTTATAAGAAATGAAGAAATTTTTTACCACTATAAAGAATATTTTCTCAATCGAAGATCTAAGGGTTAGGATTTTAAATACCCTTGGATTTCTGATTATTTTTAGATTGGGATCTTTTATCGTTCTTCCTGGTATTGATGCTGAAATTTTGGATCAGGTAAGAGGAGAGGCGACTGGAATTTTAGGATATATTGATACTTTTCTAGGAGGCGCATTTAACAATGCTTCTATTTTTGGATTAGGAATCATGCCATATATTTCAGCATCTATCGTGTTGCAGCTACTAACAGTTGCTGTACCATATTTCCAGAAGTTGCAAAAAGAAGGCGATAGTGGTAGAAAAAGAATAACGCAAATTACAAGGGTTTTGACTATTGTAATTTGTTTAGCTCAATCAATAGGATATTTAACACAGGCTGTTCCTGAGGAAGCTATTGTTGCTGAAAATATGTTTTTATTTCAGGTATCAGCAATGATCATTTTGACCTCAGGTACGATCTTTTGTATGTGGTTGGGTGAAAGAATTACTGACAAGGGAATTGGTAATGGTATTTCCATGCTGATAATGATCGGTATTATTTCGAGATTCCCTGGTAGTATAGTACAGGAGTTTGTATCGAGGACAAATAGTGGTGGATTGCTTGTTTATTTACTTGAAATATTAGCATTATTCTTTATTGTGATGGCAACAGTAATGTTGGTGCAGGCGGTTAGAAGAATTCCTGTTCAATATGCTAAGCAGGTTGTTGGTAGTAAAGTGTACGGTGGATCAAGACAGTATATTCCATTGAAGGTTAATTCAGCTGGGGTAATGCCTATCATCTTCGCACAATCTTTAATGTTCATTCCTGCGTTATTAGCAGGTATTTGGAGTGACACGAGTAACATAGCATTATACATTGGAACTACTTTTAGTAATCCTGGTTCATGGCAGTATAATTTGCTTTTTGCGATTTTGATCATCGTATTTACATTCTTCTATACTGCAATTACGATTAATCCGAATCAGATTGCTGATGACATGAAAAGGAACGGAGGATTTGTGCCTGGTATCAAACCTGGTAAGCAAACTTCTGAATTCATTGATAATATTTTGACGAAAGTAACTTTACCTGGATCATTTTTCCTTGCGATCGTTGCTATCCTTCCGGCTTTTGCAATGTTGGCTGGAGTAAGTCAGGATTTTGCACAGTTTTATGGAGGTACATCGCTACTAATTATGGTAGGTGTAATTCTAGATACATTGCAACAAATTGAAAGTTATTTATTAATGAGGCACTACGAGGGGATGATGAAGAGTGGTAAAATTAAAGGAAGGTCTCAAAACGCAGCTATAGCATAATCAGTTAAGAATGGCTAAGCAATCATCCATAGAACAAGACGGAACTATTGTAGAGGCACTGTCCAACGCGATGTTTCGAGTAGAGTTGGAGAATGGGCATCAGGTAATTGCTCATATATCCGGAAAAATGAGAATGAATTACATTAAAATCCTACCTGGAGATCGTGTGAAACTAGAGATGTCTCCATATGATTTGACAAAAGGTAGAATTGTTTACAGATATAAATAATGTCATGAAAGTTAAGGCATCCGTAAAGAAGAGAAGCAGTGATTGCAAGATCATACGTAGAAAAGGAAAAATCTACGTGATTAATAAAAAGAATCCGAAATTTAAACAAAGGCAAGGTTAATTATGGCTAGAGTATCCGGCGTTGATATACCAGACAACAAGAGAGGTGAAATTAGTTTGACCTATATATTTGGTATTGGAAAGAGTTCTGCTCAGAAAATATTAGATGAAGCTGGTGTAGACAGAAATAAAAAAGTCAGTGATTGGACGGACGAAGAGTCTAATGCAATCAGGTCTTTCATAAGTGAAAACTTCAAGGTGGAAGGTGTCCTGAAATCTGAGGTTCAGCTAAATATAAAAAGGCTTCTTGACATTGGATGTTACAGAGGTTTGAGACATAGAAAAGGTTTACCCGTTAGAGGTCAGAAGACTAAAAACAACGCCAGAACAAGGAAGGGTAAGAGAAAAACCGTTGCTAATAAGAAAAAGGCTACTAAATAATAGATAATGGCACAGAAGAGAAAAGATAAGGCTAAAAAGAGAGTAGTAGTTGTAGAACCTATCGGACAGGCTCACATCAAAGCTTCTTTTAATAATATCATTATTTCGTTGACTAATTTACAGGGTCAGGTGATTTCTTGGGCGTCTGCTGGAAAAATGGGTTTCAAAGGCTCAAAGAAAAATACACCTTATGCTGCTCAGGTAGCTGCCGACAACTGTTCTAAAGCCGCTTACGATCTTGGTTTAAGAAAGGTTGAAGTATTTGTAAAAGGTCCTGGTGCGGGTAGAGAATCTGCTATCAGAACCATTCAAAATTCAGGAATTGAAGTGACAATGATCAAAGATGTTACACCTCTTCCTCACAATGGTTGTCGTCCTCCTAAAAGGAGAAGAGTTTAATTTCAAGATTTTAGAAAGAAATGGCAAGATATACAGGTCCAAAATCGAAGATTGCTAGGAAATTCAATGATCCTATTTTCGGTGCAAGTAAGGCTCTACAGAAGAAAAGTTATCCTCCGGGACAGCACGGTAGAGGCAGAAGAAGAAAGCAGTCTGAATATGCTATTCAGTTAGCTGAAAAGCAAAAGGCTAAGTACACTTATGGTGTTCTTGAAAAGCAGTTTGCTAATACTTTTGATAAGGCTACAAGAAAAGACGGTATTACTGGTGAGGTGTTATTACAACTACTCGAGTCCAGACTAGACAATACTGTATACAGATTAGGAATTGCTCCTACAAGGAGAGCTGCTAGACAATTAGTACTGCACAAGCATATCACTGTTAATGGTACTATTGTGAATATTCCTTCTTTTAGTCTTAAGAATGGCGATATCATTGCCATAAGAGAAAAGTCAAAATCTTTAGAGGTTATTTCTGCCAGTTTATCTGGTGGAAGATCAACGAGATTCTCCTGGTTAGAATGGGATAATTCTGAGTATGCAGGTAAATTTTTGAACCCTCCTACCAGAGACGAAATTCCTGAGAATATCAAAGAGCAACTAATAGTTGAACTTTACTCTAAATAATTCTTCATTTAATAAAATAATCGAACTATGTCAATACTTGCATTTCAGATGCCCGAAAAGGTGGTCATGGAGAAGGCTGATGACTTCCATGGACTTTTTACCTTTAAACCTTTAGAGAAGGGATATGGGGTTACCATTGGTAATGCATTAAGACGTATTCTTCTTTCTTCTTTGGAAGGTTATGCAGTAACAGGAATCAAGATACCTGGCGTTTTGCATGAGTTTTCTACAATAGAAGGTGTTTTGGAAGATGTTTCCGAAATCATTCTTAATCTGAAGATGGTACGTTTTAAGAGAATTGCAGATCTTATTGATAATAAGATTACAGTATCAGTTTCTAATAAAAGCACGTTAACTGCTGGTGATATTGGAAACTCTACAAGTTCATTTGAGATACTGAATCCTGATCACATTATTTGTAACCTTGAAACGTCAGCTCAATTTGAGTTAGAATTGACTATTGAGAAAGGTAGAGGATACGTAACAGCTGAAGAGAATAAATCCAATGATCAGGCTTTTGGTTATATAGCTGTTGATTCAATCTTTACTCCTATCAAGAATGTGAAGTATTCTGTAGAGAATACAAGGGTTGAACAAAAGACGGATTATGAGCAGTTAATCGTAGACATTGAAACTGACGGTTCTATTCATCCGGAGAATGCACTGAAAGGTGCAGCTAATATCTTGATACAACACTTCATGTTATTCTCTGATCAGACGATGATTCTTGATACGCATGATAAGGGTGAGCCTGAGGCTGTGGATGAAGAACTTCTTCACATGAGAAAACTGTTGAAGACTCAATTGAATGATTTAGATCTTTCAGTTAGGGCTTACAATTGTTTGAAAGCTGCTGATGTGAAGACATTAGGTGATCTTGTTAGACTAGAGATCTCGGATATGATGAAATTCAGGAACTTTGGTAAAAAATCATTGGCTGAATTAGAGCAACTAGTTGCAGAGAAGAATTTAACATTTGGAATGGACTTGTCGAAATACAAGTTAGACGAAGAGTAAGAAAATGAGACACGGTAAGAAATTTAATCACTTAGGAAGAACTGCATCGCACAGAAAAGCGATGTTGTCAAACATGGCTTCTTCTCTAATTGTTAATAAAAGAATCAACACTACATTAGCTAAGGCTAAGGCTTTGAGAAAGTATGTTGAGCCTTTGATAACAAAAGCAAAAGACGATAGCACTCACTCAAGAAGAACTGTGTTTTCGTACTTACAGGATAAAGAGTCAGTAAAAGAACTATTTGGTGAGGTTGTTGACAAGGTAGGTAACAGACCAGGCGGTTACACAAGAATTATCAAAACTGGTTTCAGACTGGGAGATAATGCAGAAATGTGTATGATGGAATTAGTTGATTTCAACGAATTGCTCGGAGGCGGTAAGGAAGAGGCGGAAGCTAAACCTAAGACCAGAAGAAGTAGAAGAGGTAAGAAAAAATCTTCTGCTGATACATCTGAAACTACTGCATCAGCAGCACCGGCGGAAGAGGTCGCGGAAGAACAGGCTCCTGCCGATGAGACACCTGAAGCTAGTTCAGATGAATCTGGTGAAAGTGAAGAAGAAAATAAATCTGAGTAGTGATAACTCAAATGATATAATGGAAGGGATTGAATTTTATTCAATCCCTTTTTTTGTGCTTTTTAGTTCCGATTAACATAAATTATTATTTTTGCCACGTTTAATATTATGAAATACGATACTTCAAAATCTGCAATATTACTTCTCGCAGACGGTACTAGTTTTCAAGGTAAAGCTATAGGGAAGATAGGCATCTCTGGTGGTGAGATTTGCTTTAATACAGGAATGACAGGGTATCAGGAGATATACACTGATCCTTCATACTACGGACAAATTATTGTAAACACTACGTCACATATTGGAAATTATGGCGCTCGTAATGAAGAGCAGGAATCTGCTCATCCACAGATTAATGGATTAGTGGTTAATAATTTTTCAGAAGGGTATAGCCGTGCTACTGCAGATGAAAGCTTGCAGGAATACCTTGAAAGAAATAACACTGTAGGGATCACAGATATCGATACGAGAAAGGTGGTGAGGCACATCCGCGACAAGGGTGCAATGAATGCGATAATATCCTCTGATGATATGGATATTGAGTCATTAAAAGCTCAGCTGTCGAAGGTTCCGTCTATGGAGTCGTTAGAGTTGTCTTCCAAAGTAACGACAAAAGAACCTTATCAACTTGGTGATGAAAACTCAGGTATTAAGATTGCTGTTTTGGACTTAGGCGTAAAATCTTCTATTTTAAAGAATTTTACATCAAGAGGTGCAGCTTGTAAGGTATTTCCTGCAAAGACTGATTTTGAAGAAATGAAAAGCTGGTCACCGGATGGCTTCT
>JBCBHL010000179.1:0-14440 GCA_038525605.1 Bacteroidota bacterium | reverse complement strand
GTTTTATTAGATGCATTTTTGATTTAAGTTAAGAGCAAGTTTTTATAGAATAATTTATTAATTAGTATCAGCTATAAAATTTGGCCCTTATAATATCGAAAAACTATCTATGCTGAACCTAACGTGATTAATTCTATTTTAGACAACTTATTAATTAGAAATATGAAAGCAATTTGGAATAACCAGGTAATCGCTGAAAGTAACGATACGGTAGTCGTTGAAAACAACCACTATTTTCCTAAGGACTCGATTAAGCAGGAATTCTTCACTGATAGTGCAACAAATTCTGTGTGTCATTGGAAAGGGACTGCCAGCTACTATTCACTGAATGTGGATGGCAAGGAAAACAAAGACGCTGCGTGGTATTATCCGGAAACCAGTGAGCTGGCAAAAAACATCAAAGACCATGTAGCCTTTTGGAAAGGTGTTGAAATAGTTCAGTAACTTGCTGGACAAAAACATGGACAAATGCCATTGGCTGTAGCAAGTCAATGGCATTTTTTATGGTGATTGGTTAAATTCTAGGATGCGGTCACTATCTACTTTTGTATTCCTCGTCCTTTTTTACTCCTATTCCGTTTATTGTCAAACGCCAGTATCACCCAATTTAACTATTGGAGCTAGCAAAGTGCTGCTGGATAAAGGCGAGTTGGACGCTCAACTCATTGCAGAGATTATCGCCACTAAACAGGATGAAGTGAGAACAGAATTGGCTCAGAGGCTCATCTTAAGAAACCTGAGAAACTCGAATATCGCTGTTCAAAACTTTGCTGGAGACAGTTTCAATCTACTTTTTTCTAAAGCATCTCCTGAAACCAAAAAGAAAGAATTACTAAAAAACGCAGCAGAACTGGCGTTAGTCATAGGCTTTTCAGAATTTTATTTGGTCGATATTAATAACAGGTTAAACAGGGTTTTTACCAAATTAGAAGATTATCGAATCGAAGACAAGAAACTTAGCAAGGACATCAACATTGTTGAATTCAACTTTTTATTAGAATATCTAAGACGACTCGATCAAAGTACCCAAATCAAATTTTGTAATAAGTTTTTCAATAAATTCGACTTTGATTCAGCGACTTTCAGCAATTTCAAAAAGCTGGTGGAAGCAGAGGAAAAATCATATAAAAAACTAAAAACCAAGGATGCTAAAACTGCTTTTAAGCAAAATTTTTATGATAATCTCACCATCGAAAATAAGATTTACTTTAGTCTCAGTTATTACAATATTCTGAATGTCTTTGATGAAGTACCTCTAACACCAAGGCCAAAGGTTAAAAGTACAGAAAAAGAAGATGAAAGATCCTTTGTTTCAGCTATCGGTAATTTCGATGTTCCTGCTGATAATAACTTTTTACCAAAGCCTATCAATCTTCAGCAGTTCAAGAACAATTATCGGTTCAGTAAACTTATCACTGCTAATGGTATAAGTCTAGAATTACTGCAATCACAAAAACTAGCCAGAGAAGACAAAAAAGGTGGGTTTACCAGCCCCAATCACCTTTTAATTGGAATGGTTTACAACGTATTATCTCAGAATGAAAGAGTGCGACAATTTGGCTTCTTCCAAAGAAAAAACGATGAAAATACAGGTAATTCGGTTTATTTAAGCAAAGGCGGGAGTATCAAAAAATACTTTAGCCCCGAAGAGAACATCATCCGTGATAAAGTAGATAAATTGCTGAACTACTATGAGCTTATCCAAAGAGTAAGTGATATTATCCAACGCACAGACATAAAGCTGGAAAATATATTCGACAAAGGCCAAATACTTGATGAAAAACCCAAGAAGCTGACCAGACTCCTTATTGATGTTGTTGAAGAATTAAAAACTATTCAACTAAAAGAAAAGGAAAAACTTACCTCTGAACAAAAGGAGATTATTGAGAAGTTTTTGGTCAATATATCGAAAATCAGTATTCAGAAAGAAGACCCAAAAACGCTAAATGATTACATCAACTACTTACAAAATGAAATATTCCCATTTTTTACAATTCTAAACATTGAAAATTCTGGTGTTTTTGAAAAAGTAGTGTCAAAAATTGATGAAACGAAAGAAGGACTTGAAGCATTTGGTGTATTTATAACAATTGAAAAACTAGTAGGTATCGACCAGTTCGATCTTTCTAAAGTAGAAGAAAAGATTATCAAATTTCAGCCTTATCTTAGTCTGCTGGGCTATTTAAGTAATTTGGATAATGCAGTGACCTATGATAAGATCTTTAAATTCATTGCCGATTTAGGTGAAATATTTGTAGATAAAAAAGCAGGAAGAGTGTTGAATTCACTTGTCAATTTTATGGACAAATATGCCAGAATTGACAATGAGCAAAACAAAATCACTTTTGACTTGGAAGGTGTTGCTCAGGATTTGTATTCACAGTATCAGCAAAATAGCAGAAGCAGATTTTCATTTTCATTTACCGTAGGAGTGAACACTGCAACTCCCTGGTTCACATCTGAAAACGATCTCAATTTCCTTGCTCCAGACAATACAACACAAATTAGCAATGCTTCTTTCGTGAGTGAGAAACTTGGAATCAAATACAAACTTGTTGATTGGAATCGTAGATATGTAAATGGCCTTTCCAATACCAAACCGGTAGTCAATAATTTACATCTGATCACATATGCTTCCGGATTACTTTATCAGATTGAAGCACTCAATACGGAAAACAATTTTGATATCACATCCCTCGGGCTGGGTGTCGGCGTAACCTTTTTCAATAACCTGGATTTCAATATTTCCTATGCAGGGCAAATCAACGACTGGTTTGATAACAATTACCTCAACATTGGTTTTGATATTCAAATCACAGAGTATTTATCTGCACTCAGCAAAAGAAGGGCGCAAAATCAGGCCAAAAACTAATGATTTCAGTATTACTTGATCATCACTTACTTTAAACACCTTTCAGGACATTTTCTCTCTAAACCGGAAGACATATTATTTGGAAACCGGAAGACATATTATTTGGAAACCGGACCATGATGATCATCCGGTTTTTAGTTAAACTTACATCACTACCCACTATTAGACATAATCACGTTAAGTTTTGTATTGATCAATTTTCGATGTTGTAACTGTCAAACTTTGAAATTTTAAGAAATTATGAATTGAATTTCAAAAATTCAACTAATACATCAATTGAAAATAGGCATAACAAATCTATCGTGATAACCTTTATTAATTAACCTTTATAACTGTTATGAAAAAGAAAAATGTAGGAATACTCCTTTTTGATGATGCTGAAGTATTAGATTTTGCAGGGCCTTTTGAAGTGTTTTCTGTCGCCTCCGAAGTACACAACTACTCACTTTTCGATGTTTTTACCTTCGCTAAAACCGAAAACCCAATCATAGCAGTCAATGGCTTATCTGTCAACCCCAAATACAGTTTCGAAAGCGTTCCGAAAATCGATATTTTGATCATTCCGGGGGGGAATGGGTCCAGAGAATTGATCAAAGATCAGGCGGTGTTGGATAAAATTGCTGCTATCCACGAACAAAACGAGCTGACCATGACAGTATGTTCGGGATCCAGAGTTCCAGCTGTTCTGGGATGGCTACCGGAAAAACCCTATTGTACACACCACCAGGTTTATGAGCACATGCAGGAATTAGTACCAACTGCTATTCCCAAAAAAGAATTGAGATATGTCCAGAGCGATCAGCATCTCTACACTTCGGGCGGAATTTCTGCAGGAATAGACCTCTCTTTTTTTCTTTTGCAGAAACTATTCGGAAAAAGTGTTGTCCTTAATACGGCAGAATACATGGAGTATAGGTTGGAAAACATCTACTAACTCGAGCTTTCACCGTATTAGTAAAATATAAAGCATTTGATTGAACGCTTAACCATCCTGTGTGTATCTAAACAGATAGTCGATGAGTGACTATTATAGCGCGTTGATATGATTTACATCAGTTAATGCATGAAAGGGTTAAAATAGAGAAATCTAAATTCTTTTCTCAAAATAATTAGATAATCGTCTTACATAGTAAGACGGGAAAAACTTAGACACTAAGAAGCATAATGAAATATCTGAATCGATTAAACAACAGTTGCCAACATCAATACCCCAGGGGTCCGATGATTTATCAACGGACATAAAAACTCACTACAAAATGAAAAAACTCTACCTACTCACAACAATTATTTTAATTTTCCATTTTTTAGAATCGTCAGCACAGGAAACTGACAGTGTCGTCACCAAAACTTATTCAACCACCTACTTAAATCAAGGCTCTCAAATAAAAATTGACGGAATCATAGATGATCCCGGATGGGATTTAGTGGACTGGAGCGGCGGCTATGTAGAGCAGGAACCTGATCCGAATACGACACCATCGGAAGAAACCAAAATGAAAATTCTCTACGATGACAAAAATCTTTATGTGGCTTTCAGGTGTTTCGACAAAGACCCGGAAGGTATAGAAAAGCGAATGTCTCGTCGTGACGGGTTCACTGGTGACTGGGTAGAGATCAATATTGACAGTTACAACGACCTCAGAACTGCATTTTCCTTTACAATAACTGCAGCTGGTGTGAAGGGAGATGAATTTGTAACAAACAATGGTGACGACTGGGATAGCACCTGGGATCCTATCTGGTATGTGAAGACCAATACTGATTCCGAAGGCTGGACGGCAGAAATCAGGATACCACTTAGTCAGCTGAGGTTTAGCAAAGATGCCGATCAAACCTGGGGTATCCAATCAACGAGAAGGTATTTCAGAAATGAAGAAAGATCGCTTTGGCAGCAAGTTCCGTTGAATGCACCGGGGTGGGTTAGCGAGTTTGGCAAGTTAAAAGGACTGAAAAATCTAAAACCTCAAAAGCAACTGGAAATACAACCGTACATAGTTGCCGGGGTAGAGACCTATGAAGCAGAAGCAGGCAATCCATTCATGGACGGATCAGAAACTACTTTTGCAGGAGGTTTAGATGGTAAAATAGGAATCACAAATGACCTCACAGTAGACTTTACGATCAACCCGGATTTTGGTCAGGTAGAAGCCGATCCGTCGGCAATCGCACTCGATGGATTTCAGATCTTCTTCCAGGAAAGAAGGCCATTTTTCATCGAAAACAAAAACATCTTTGACTATCAATTTTCCAACTCACAAGCTGGTAATACTTTTGGTTTCGATAACCTGTTTTATTCACGGAGGATTGGACGTGCCCCACAGGGAAGCAGTAACCCCACATCAGAAGAATTTGTGGATCAGCCGGATGTCACTACTATTTTAGGTGCAGCGAAGTTCAGCGGCAAAACAAAAGATGGCTGGTCGGTTGGTGTTTTGGAAAGTACCACTGCCCAGGAAAGTGCAAGCTTAACAGATCACGAAAATGAGCGAAAAGAAGTTGTGGAGCCTCTGACTAATTACTTTGTGGGCCGTGTGCAAAAAGATTTTAACGACCGAAATTCATTCATTGGTGGCATATTTACTGCTACTAACAGAAACCTGACAGACAACCTGGGATTCCTGCACAAATCCGCCTATACTGGTGGGCTGGATTTTACGCATCAGTGGAAAAACAGAACCTGGTACACGCGCGGTAACTTTGTTTTTAGCCAGGTAAATGGAAGCGAAGAAGCCATTGAGCAAACTCAGCAATCTATTGCTCACTTATTCAACAGGGTTGATGCCAACTATCTGGATCTTGATACAACCAGGACGTCACTAATGGGTACAGGCGGAAATGTGCAGTTTGGAAAAGCCGCCGGAGATTGGCGTTTTGAAGTAGGTACGACCTGGAGATCTCCCGAACTTGAACTAAACGACATTGGTTTTCAAAGACAGGCAGATGACATCAGGACCTACGGTTGGGTAGGCTATCGTCCTACAAAGGTTTTGAAAAAAGTAAGGAGATACGGCATCAATTACAGTTACGTTACAGCCTATGATTTTGGTGGCAACCTCAACCTTTGGCGAAACAGAGTCAATGGCTGGGTCAATTTCAATAATAACTGGAATACCAATGGCGGAATCACCGTCGTACCTGTCAACTACTCAAATTTTGCTTTAAGAGGAGGGCCGAGGTTGAGACTTAACAGGTCTATCAGCTATTGGTACAATCTGAATAGTGATAGTAGAAAAAAATTGAGTGGCGGAATCAATCATTCGGGTAGCAGGTCAGAAGATGGAGCACAGGAGTCATACAACTTTGGAGGATATTTAGCATATCAGCCAACCAATGCCCTGAGGCTTTCTTTTTCACCTTCAATCAGTATCAACAGAGATCAGCTTCAATATGTTACCAACGTTGAGTTATCTGACCGGACGAGATACATCAATGCGAGAATTAAGCAGGAAACATTTAATATGTCTATCAGGATCGATTATATCGTAGCACCAAACTTCAGCATCCAGTACTGGGGCCAGCCTTTTATATCGAATGGTACCTATGATCAATTCAAGTATATTTCAAACAGCATGGCTGAAAATTTCGATGATCGTTTTACGATACTGGAAGGTGATCAGCTTAACCTGATCGATGGGGAATTTCAAGTAAATGAAGGCAATGAATTGACCTATAGCTTTGACAATCCTGATTTCTCATTTGTTCAGTGGCGGTCTAACCTCGTGGCTAGGTGGGAGTACATCCCAGGGTCAGAGTTATTTCTTGTGTGGTCACAGGACGTTTCACAATCGGGAGATGTTACCCAGGGATTGTTCAGAAACCTGGAAGACAACATTCTAAATCAACAGCCGAGAAACATCTTTTTGATCAAAGCTACTTATCGATTCAGACGTTGACGAAGGATGCCGCAGAATATGAAAGATCAACTCGAGTCGGACGAGTGCTGATGGGTCTTTTACGTTCGGGATATCTGACTAAACGTCCTCCACAAAAAATACCGCATTATTATTAGGATCATAAAAGCCAAATTCATTAGTGCCCCAGGGTGTATTGAGTCTCAACTTATCAGCGGACACTGTTTTTCTTTTTACCAATTCATCGAAAATTGGTCGGATACCTTTTACAAACAGCTTGATTACCGAACCTCCCAACAGCGGATCGTCATCGGTATCTGCATGCCATTGCAAATGTATTTCCATATGCTCACGAGTTATAGATGCATACATATTGTCGTGGTTGAAAAGCGTTTTGAAGCCCGCTTTTTCTTCATACCATTTCAGGTCACGTGGAATATCCGCCGATGGCAGCACAGGAATAATGTTTAGAAATTGAGTGTTTTTCATAGTGAAAGATAGAGAATTGCGGGCGAGAAACAGGTCAATACCGAGTAAATGCAGTAAATACCAGAGCTATTCGCCTTAAATATGCGGTGAATAATCTTTATATTTACCTTGCAAGATCGTTTATGGTAAAATACATCTATCAATATAGTAAATGGCCAGAATTCGTCTGGGACGACAATAGGGTGAATATTACGTTGGGAAAAGTACGACTTCTTCAGGGAAAAATACTGGGAAAAATGGAGAGTGTAGGGTTCTCCATACGAGAAGAAACGCTACTTTCTTCCTTAACCGATGATGTTGTAAAATCATCGGAGATAGAAGGAGAAATTCTTAATTACAAAGAAGTCAGGTCTTCCATTGCAGGGAAGTTGGGCATTGAAAGTTCTGACTCGGTTTCGACAAATAAAAGCATAGAAGGAGTAGTGGAAATGATGCTTGATGCTACTCAGAAATATTACAATAAACTCACAGATGACCGGCTATTCGGTTGGCATGCTTTACTTTTTCCAACCGGATGGAGTGGAATGTACAAGATCGAAACCGGGCAATACAGAAGTGGTGAAATGGAAATCGTATCCGGTCCGGTGGGAAAAGAAAAAGTACATTTTCGGGCACCTTCACCAAATGTCATAAAGAAGGAAATGGATGTATTTTTACAATGGTATAACCAAAAACAAGATATCGATGGTGTAATTAAAGCTGCAATAGCACACTTTTGGTTTATCATTATTCATCCTTTTGATGATGGAAATGGCAGAATTGCCAGGGCACTTACAGACATGCTTCTTGCCAAATCAGAAGAAACATCTCAGAGGTATTATAGCTTGTCAAATCAGATACTAAAAGAAAAAAAGCGCTATTACGCTGTTTTACAAGAGGTTCAACATAGTACTGAAGACATTACCGAATGGCTTGACTGGTTTTTAAACTGTTTGCTGCGCTCATTACAAAACACAGAGGAAATTCTAAAAAAAGTGTTGATAAAGGCTGATTTTTGGGATCAGCACAAAGAAACGATTTTTAACGCCAGACAGCGCTTAATGCTCAACAAACTTCTGGATGGTTTTGAAGGTAAACTTAGAACTTCAAAATGGGCAAAAATTACTAAGTCTTCATCTGATACCGCACTAAGAGACATTAAAGACCTGGTCAAAAAAGGAGTCTTAAAACAAGATGAAGCTGGTGGTAGAAGCACCAGCTACGAACTAATCATCAACAAAACCTAAAGGCATGTTACGCGACAATTCTCTGGCTTATTCTTCGTAAAGATTACAACGACGGTCAACCTATTAATCCCAAACAAACTTCGACCTGTAACTACCTACCTGAAGCAAATAGATCTCTCCCTCTCTTAGCGATGCATCAACAATTGATTGACCGTAGCTAAAATCTACCACCTGATCAAAAAGTACCCTGCCTTGCAAATCAGATATTAATACTCTTTCCGAATTGCCCCTATGATTCAGCATCAGCAAATCGTTCACTTTTTCTATACCAAGACGTGGATTTAATTGGCTTTCCAATGTATTATTTGGCTTACCTGAGATTTCAACGGAAAAGCGACGGTTGTCAAAACCTTGCTTCAAAGTAAAATTCAACACGGCATCATTCCGGAGCTCAATCCTTTCTCCTGTCAAATGATCGATTAAAAAGTAGGAAGTCGAATTTTCAGCCATACTGAGCTCTTCGACAGACAGTTCATACTCTCCTACATCACTCAAGTCAAATCCAAGATCAACTCTTCCCCTTTCCACAAAAGGAATAGCCAAAATACTGTATTGAGTTTCATCGTGTATCGCATAAAATGACATGCGCCCATTACCTGTCAGTTTTTTCGCATCCATGCTATAATCATCATCAAAAGTTGCCTGATGATCCTGTCCGATGATAACTTCGTTATAATGATTGTTTCCTCTTAAAGACAATTTTAAAATAGACCTTTGATCATCTGATTCCTGCGTTTCTCTGAAAAAGCTATTGGTATCATTATCCCCAGTAACCTGCATATCAGGAGTAAAAGAAACCACTCCGTTCTGATTTGCCTCTACAAAAAAGCCCTGAAAAGAATTAAAAGCCCCGTCAAACCGATTTGGGTCTTTCAAACCTGCCACACCTGTGCCGGGATCAAACCTGCCTGTTGCTGTACCCATACTGTTGACGGTAACATAATCACCTCCCCTTAATGCTCCTGAATTTGTACCTCCATCATTCCAAAGATAGGCTGTCCCTGTAGTTACAGTGCTGTTGTTAGTGTTAGTAAAAAAGGCCGCTACATCTATTGCCGTTGGATACGGGTTAGCTATTAAGTTAAAGCCATCAGTGTTGTCCGTTACATCTACATCAATATTACCATACGCAATAGTATTGTCCGTTCTGTCTCTGTTAAAAAAGAAGAAGGTACTGGCACGAGAACCCACAAAGTATCCTTTACCTGGTTGCATCACAGTGGAAGATGAAGGCACTTCATATAATTGGGTCGTATTGTTGTAAGTGTAAACAAAATCAGCTCCCAGGTCACCAATCGTAATTCCTTCAAGCGGCATTCCCATTATATATAAAGTTTCACTGCCGGTAAGAGAACGACTCATTAAAGTGGAGCCTGAACCTGTTCTTGTCCCTAAAAGCACCAATGATGCGCTGGAAAGCATATCTATTACGCCATCGTTTACCAGATTTCCATGCACCTTAAGCGAAGCTCCGGATCCACCGTTTGTAAAAGGATCAAATCCTAAAGTAAGTTTGGCACCTGCTTCAATGGTCAAATCATCCACTTCTGCTAAAGTAGCCGCTGATATAAAAGGGTCATTATCTGTCGCCGGAATAGTGATGTCATCAAATGAAGTTGGAACCGCAAAAGTATCCCAATTTTCTGGGTCTTCCCAACTGTTTCCCGCTGTGCTGGCACCTGTCCAGATAGCAAAATCGATACCGGATTTGTCGAAGGCAAAACCTGAATGATATGTAAAAAACAAAAGGAGGTAAATAACTACACTGATAGTTTTGGTATTCATAAACGAAATAGCTGTACTTTGATTAATTGTGAGTAAAATTAAAAGATTCTGCGTGAATCTTAGCAGAGCGATGCGTATAAGTCTCGATCATTTGGAAGTTGAAGGACTGTTCTACAGCTCAAGATCCAATCAAAGATGCAAACAGATAAACGCTTTGAAAGGAGTGATTACATTGAGATTGAATGAGGAAATCAATTGATTGGATAATTTATTCGTAGAATCTTAATCGTCGGCCTATGTCAACTTAGTACAATGAACTACTTTTGGTCATGGCATTTGAAATAAACCCAAAAGTATTATCTGAAAATAGAATTCAATCATTCCAAAACAATCAAACAAGTATAGCAGAGAAGGTTTTCTACTTCCCGGAGTTACTTCGGGCGCACATGTTGAGTAACTCAATTCCAGTTCCGACTGAAGTATTTGATTTGTCAAAATCTCTGACCATTTCTGATAGCCAAAAAGAAGCAATAATATCCGGGTTTCAACAAATAGATACCCTGACAGGAATTGAAAATGCCTTGCAATGGCTATTAAGCGAGGCAGTAGTAATGGCTAAAGCGATGAATAAGGAGTTTTATGAAATTATTGCTGCTATAGCCAAAAAAGTCAATGAAATTATTGCAAGTAAGTTGCCTGCCCATCTCGAGGAAAATTCCGCTTCCTGGGCAGCTGGCCTGAGGACAATCCGACGGTTCCAGTTCCAGTTCAACCTGACGGAAATACCCCTTCCATTTTTACATGATCTGGTAAAAGAGAAAAAACAGGAGGACAATTTCTGGCTGTTGATGATAGAGCTTTCTTTTCATTTTGAGGAGTCCGTTTTTATCAGGGAAGTCATCGGACGGGACTGGCTCAACAATTATTACCTCGGCCTCCGGTCGACATTTGAAAACCTTTCTGAACTGATCTTTGGCGACAAGGAAAAACTGCTGAGTACTGATATCTCAACAGAAGATTTCAATCTGGATCGCTTTAAAGAAAGCAAAGATCAAATTCAAGATGAATTGAAAAGCCTGAGCAATATATTCCGTGAGTTTGAGTTCATCAAAAGACACGCGGTTTACAATGGTATCATTGGCAAGTTCCTTCCAGCTTACGAAAGTTTGAAGGGCTTGGAGAATTGAAGTATAAAGTTGAATCTTACTGAATTTGTTAGATTTTAATAAAATGAGCAAAAAGAGAAATACAGCAATCCCAAAGGGTTACACAACACAAGAAAGAATCGATTTCGTTGCGAAAGAAGTTGATGATAAGGAATTATTCCCTGAGAAAGTTGAATTGGCAAAAAAAACTCTGGCAAATATCAAGTCACTTCCGATTTGATCATTTAGAAAATCGACGAAATTCTCGTTGATCCGCCATGCTTGTAGCAGATGAAAATTTGAATTCTCCTCAAAATCATTACATTTGTTAAAATTAAATGTCATTCATCGCTATCAGCTTTGTTTTTTAATTGATCAGTATTCGTGGTTACACAACTTTTTTAATTCATAATTGCTGAAAAGTACGTGGAATCACTCAAATAGACTGATCAACGGCGAACAAAGAACAGAGCGTTGAAGACTAGTAAAATAACCGTCAAAATTTAAACAACCGAAAAAATTATGCTCGCAAAATGTTTTGGAAGCGCCGTTTACGGTGTAAAGGTATCCGTTAGTACCATTGAAGTAGATGTTGGACAAGGTCAAAGGTTTTACATGGTAGACCTGCCAGATTCTGCTGTAAATATAATTTTGTTTATTGTACGATTTTTTGTACAAATCACCCAGGTTTATTATCTTTCTATTATGGAAATCACAACATATTCAAATTTCAGACAAAACTTAAAATCTTTTATGGACAAGGTGTTTGAAACCAGATCACCACTATTTGTTACCAGATCGAACGGGGAAGATATTGTTGTTCTTTCTAAAGAGGATTACGACGGAATTCAGGAAACTCTGCATCTACTCAGTAGCCCAAAAAATGCTCAAAGATTAAAAGAAAGCATTAAAGAACTGAATAAAGGTGATGGAACGAAAAGGGATCTATCTATCTGATGGACATTATTTTTTCAACTCATGCATGGGACGATTACCAATATTGGCTCAGAGAGGATAAAAAAATGCTCAAAAAGGTAAATGAACTCATCAAACAATGCCAAAGAAAGCCCTTTGAAGGAATAGGAAAACCAGAAGCTTTAAAAAATGATCTGTCAGGATGGTGGTCAAGAAGAATAAACCATGAACATCGACTTGTTTACAAAATAGAAAATGGCAAATTGCTGATAGCTCAATGTAGAAAGCATTAATAGGATCAGATAAGATTCTCTAAAAAATCATTACATTTGTTGAAATTAAATGTCATTCATCGCTAGCAGATTTGTTTTTTTAATTGATCAGTATTTGCGATCACACCACTTTTTTAATTCATAATTATGAATTCATAATTGCTGAAAAGTAAGTGGAATCACTCAAATAGACTGATCAACGGCAAACAAAGTGCAGAGCGTTGAAGATTAGTAAAATAACCGTCAAAATTTAAACAACCGGAAAAATTATGCTCGCAAAATGTTTTGGAAGCGCCGTTTATGGTGTAAATGCATCCGTTATTACCATTGAAGTAGATGTTGGACAAGGCCAAAGATTTTATATGGTAGGACTGCCAGATTCTGCTGTCAAAGAAAGTCAGCAACGTGTGGAAGCTGCCATGAAATCCCACAATTATTACATGCCTAGAAATAAGGTCGTGATCAACCTGGCCCCTGCCGATATCAAAAAGGAAGGCTCAGCCTATGACCTGCCTATTTCGCTGGGAATCCTCAAAGCTTCAGGTCAGATTAATGCCGATAACATTGATCAATACATCATCATGGGTGAATTGGCACTGGACGGTATTTTACGCCCAATAAAAGGTGCGCTACCCATCGCCATAGAAGCCAGGAAAAAAGGATTTAAAGGGTTTATTCTTCCGAAAGTCAACGCTAAAGAAGCTGCAATAGTCGATAACCTGGAGGTAATTGGTGTGGAAACACTCCCCGAAGCAATAGCCCACCTCGATGGTTCAGAAGTGATAGAACCGCATGCGCATGATACCAGAGATATTTTCTATCAGCAGCAGGATACCTATGCCGCAGATTTTGCCAATGTGCAGGGCCAGGAAAATATTAAAAGGGCACTCGAAATTGCAGCCGCCGGAGGTCACAATGCCATCATGATCGGCCCACCGGGTGCTGGTAAAACCATGCTAGCCAAAAGACTACCTTCTATTTTGCCTCCGCTGACTTTGCACGAAGCACTGGAAACCACCAAAATTCATTCAGTCGCTGGCAAACTGGGCACTGAAGCTTCACTGATATCAAACAGACCCTTCCGTTCACCTCACCACACGATTAGTGACGTGGCTTTGGTTGGCGGAGGAGGCATACCGCAACCAGGAGAAATCTCTCTGGCCCACAACGGAGTGCTTTTTCTGGATGAACTCCCGGAATTCAAAAGAACGGTGTTGGAAGTAATGAGGCAGCCTATCGAAGAAAGACAGGTAACAATCTCGCGGGCAAGAGTTTCACTAGACTTTCCTGCCAATTTTATGCTCATTGCCAGTATGAACCCTTGTCCTTGTGGTTACTATAACCACCCCGAAAAGGAATGTGTCTGCGGCCCGGGCGTTGTGCAACGTTACCTCAATAAAATTAGTGGTCCTTTGCTCGACCGGATCGACCTGCATGTGGAAGTAACACCTGTTTCCTTCGATCAGATGACAGCAGACAGAAAATCGGAATCGAGCGCTGATATCAGGAAGAGAGTCATGAAGGCAAGAGAAAGACAATCCAAAAGGTTCGAGGCGCACCACGATGTGTACAATAACTCGATGATGAGTTCTCAGATGGTGAAAGATGTCTGCAAAATCAATGATGGTGGCCGGGCGTTGCTCAAAACCGCGATGGAAAAGCTCGGTTTATCGGCAAGAGCCTATGACCGTATCCTGAGAGTTGCCAAAACCATTGCCGATCTGGCTGATTCAGATGAAATTAAAATCGAACACCTGGCAGAAGCCATTCAGTACAGAAGCTTGGATCGTGAGGGTTGGGCAGGGTAGGCAGGTCTTTAAGTAGAACACTAAAAGATGGCAACAAGCGTAATTGTTGCTGTCCTTTTTAATGATTGAATCCGATTAATTTACAAAGATCACCCTTAATCTTACCGCAGGTCATCAGAAGTATTTAATATTGCTAT
>JBCBHL010000178.1:0-14476 GCA_038525605.1 Bacteroidota bacterium | reverse complement strand
CAATTTGATTATCAAAGTGTGATGGCTGGTACACAGGAAGATTTTGTCAATTTTCAGGTACTTACTAATCAAATCTACAATGAGCTGGTAAAAGCTCCGCTGGATTCTTTAGGTAATTTAAATATTGATAAATTGTATTTTATACCGGATAAGTCTCTCTACGGCTTGCCATTGGATATTTTGGCTACTGAGGTCAACGAATCAGCACGGCCAAATTATAAGAATATCAAATACCTGATCAATGATTATGATATTTCTTATGACTACTCAATTTCGTCAATATTCAATGAGCGTATTATTGATGATGGTAACAAAGGTGCGCAAGGAAAAATACTGGCAATAGCGCCTTTTTATGATGAAAACTCCGAAGGCAGGGGATTTAAAGAGTTGAAAAATAATGTTAGTGAGGTCGAAAATGTTTCCGAATATTTTGATACGAAAATATTGAAAGGCAAGAATGCGACAGAAGAAAATTTCATTGATGAATTTGTCAACTATGACATTCTCCATTTTGCGATGCATGCCCATATCGATGATGTTAACTCAGATTATTCTCATCTGGTATTTTCAGCAGGGCAGGGGCAAAATCAAGACGATCTGATGCATGGTTTTGAAATTTACAATTTGTCTTTTGATGTAAATATGGCGGTTTTGAGCGCCTGCAATACATCTAAGGGAAAGTATGAAGCGGGTGAAGGGGTTATTAATCTTTCGAGAGCTTTTTCATATGCTGGCGCTAAATCCATTATTACGAGTAGCTGGGAGGCAGATGATTACGTGACCAGTCAGATCATGGGGGAGTTCTATAAAAACCTTTCTGATGGCTTAAATAAAAGTCAGGCATTGCGGCAGGCGAAGATGACTTATCTGAATCAGGCCTCATCAGATAAGCTACACCCTTTTTACTGGGGGACATTTTCATTGGTAGGGAAAGACGATGTTTTGAATACCGGGAATTCTGAAAGTAGTTATCTGCTGTGGATAATGTCACTCCTCGTAGTAGGTTTGATACTCTTTTTTGTAGTCCGAAAACGATCATTTGCTTAACGCTGATTGGCGAATACCGTGAAATTTGCCGTAATCAAACCGTTGTTTTTAAAAAATAGGATAAATAGCAGTGTGCTGTTGGACAGCTGAGACTAAAATTCATGAATCCTTGCGAAATTTTTTATGGTTCCTGAAGATTAAAAATGCTTCATTATCCGTAAAAGTTGATTGTTTTTGTTTGGTTCTTAAAATTTGGAAATACAATAAAAAATTGGCTGTAATCGAAGTTTTTCAAACTAAATGACGAATAATTCTCTGAAATTGAAAAGATTTTTTCAACAAGGATATCAAGAAGGCATGTAAGAATGAAAAATTTATTTATCTTGGCTACACCATTTCGAAACCAATCCGATTAGACTTAATTATGCCACTTATTTAATAATAATTTTTGGTTACATTAACAATTTTATGGGTCAATCAGATTTTGGATTAATGAGTGAGATAAGTAATGCTCACGAAGTTGATGAAGAATTAATCGCCAATTATCTCAAGAAATACAAGGTACTGGATAGTGTCAAAAACAAAGACCAGACTATTCATTTTCTTTTTAACTACAACACCCTAAAGCTGGAGTATCTAAGCGAAAACGTCTATGATGTTACAGGTAAAGAGATGGGATATTTTTCAGGTGCTGGCGAAGATTTTTTAAAGAAAGTATTCAGAGAGAAGGATATTCCAATTATAGTAAGAGAAATTCCAAGGAGTTTTCAGGAGATCAGAAACCGTTACAATCAGGAAGAAATTGAAAACTTATCATTTCAGATTTTTACCAGGCTATCAAAGAATCTGTGCGGTGGCAGAAACAAGTTATTTCAATACAAAGTGATTGAATGTGATGAATTTAAAAAGCCTTTATTGTGCTTTGGGTGGATTACAGAGGTAAGCTTTGCCACTATTCCCCAATATATTTCAATTGCCGTCAATCACATTGATAGTGGAAAGAATCAAATTGTATTCCAGCAGAAATATAATTACAATGATGAGCAATTGTCAAACAGAGAAATACAGGTAGTAAGATTGCTGGTAGAGGGAATGACTAGTCAGGAAGTTGCGGATCACTTAAATATCAGTGTGAAAACCGTCAATAACCATAGACAAAACATTTTAAGAAAATTAGGAGCAAAATCTACCTCAGAAGTAATTAGATATGCTGTATTGCATGGCCACTTTTAAGTTTTAGAGTAGAACAGTAATAAAATGAAAAGAGCATGTAGGATTTCTACATGCTCTTTTTCATATCTATAGCTTGTTGATGTATAGTTCAAAGGTAGTTTTATTCAATAATGCTGACAATAGGTATTGATCATCAAATTTTTAATCGTTTTTTCGAAATATTGTTGTTTTTTCTCGTATTTTATTTTGAATTTCAGTCAATAGTTTGGTCAATATAGTGTAATGGTTCGTTATTATTTTGTTTCTACTTTTTATCTTTTGATAATAAAACGCCTAAAAAAATGTCGTCCCAACGGAAGCTTTTATCCGTATAAAACGACATTTCATGTAATTATGATCAGGCCTCTATTAAGCCTCTAATGCAGCAACTCCTGGCAGTACTTTTCCTTCCATATATTCAAGTAAAGCGCCACCACCAGTTGAAACATAGGATACTTTATCACCATAGCCTAGTGTATTGACAGCTGCTGCAGAGTCACCACCTCCAATCAACGAGAACCCTCCGTTTTCTGTGGCTTTTACAACAGATTTAGCAATGGTATTAGTCCCTTCTGCAAAAGAACTCATCTCAAAAACACCCATTGGTCCATTCCATAAAATTGTTTTTGAACCCTCTATAATTTGAGAGAACACTGCTCTGGCTTCCGGTCCGATATCTAGCCCCATCCAACCATCTGCTATGGCGTAATTGTTAGTTATCTGCGTTGCAGCATCATTGCTAAAAGCATCAGCCGTAATTGAGTCTTTTGGCAACTCCAGGGATACACCTTTTTCTTTGGCCTTTTTGATCAGTTCTTTGGCGAGTGCAAGTTTATCTTCTTCCACAAGAGAACTTCCAATTTGACCTCCTACTGCTTTAAAGAATGTGTATGACATACCACCACCAATGATCAGGTTGTCAACTTTATCCAGCAGTTGCTCTATAATTAAAATTTTATCTGAAATTTTGGCACCTCCCATAATAGCCGTGAATGGTCTTTGAGCATTTTCCAGCACCTTTTTAGCGTTTTCCAGTTCAGCCATCATAACATATCCACAAGCTTTTGTATCGAAGAATTTTGCCACCACAGTCGTTGATGCATGGGCTCTGTGAGCTGTTCCGAAAGCATCATTTACATAAATGTCTCCATGACCTGATAGCTTCTCACTAAAAGCCTCGTCTCCTTTGGTTTCTTCTTTATAAAAGCGAAGATTATCCAGTAAGAGTACTTCTCCGGCTGCAAGTGAAGAAGATAGCTTAAATGCCTCGTCTCCTATACAGTCACCACCAAATTTCACCTCAGAACCAATCTTGTCTGATAACACCTGTATGATATGCTTGAGTGAAAACTTATCTTCAGGACCGTTCTTTGGTCTTCCCAGATGGCTCATTAACACGCATGAACCGCCGTCTGATAAGATCTTTTTGATGGTTGGGAGTGCTGCATTAATTCTGGTTTCATCAGTTACCTCAAAATTGTCGTTGAGAGGAACATTGAAGTCTACTCTTATCAGAGCTCTTTTTCCTTTGAAGTCAATCTGGTCTATATTTTTCATAGTATTTGGAAATATATGTATTGTATACGTTTTGACATCAATGATTATGATTCAAATGCATTGATGTATACTTTTTCAAATGTCAGTTTATTAAATTTGACTACATAGCGAAATTGCCAATCTCTTCATGTAATTGCAAAACAATGTCCACTTATTTATGAGTAATGTTGCCTTTATTCGTCATTGTTGTAAATATGGTAATTTACTACTTTGCAGCGGCACGTTGCAATCTATCGTTTATTGCCCTTCCAATGCCAGTATTCGGAACAAGTTGTGTGTAAATCTTGTCAACAGGAAGGGTGTCAAAGTATCGCAAAGCGCTGAAAAGCTTAAAGGCAGCTTCTTCGAGGTTTTGCTCATCACTTAAGGAAACTACGTAAGGTGCATCCGGTGGATTGCCGAAACTGATAAAACCTGTTTTCTCAAGATTTGTTGTCGCTTCAGAAAGCTTTTCCTGTATATCAACAATTTCTATCGGCTTACCTGGAGCATAGTGAGATTTTACCATCCCTGGCGCTTTTGGATTTGAGCTTTGATTGTTTTTGATAGCGATCTTGCCGACTACTTCTTCTATTTGTTCAATCTTCAACCCGCCAAGTCTGTAAACAATCGGTTGGTCATTTTCGAATCCAACAATGGTGGATTCTACCCCGATCGAACAGCTACCTCCATCTAAAATGTACGGAATTTTATCACCCAGATTATTCTCAACATGCTGTGCAGTAGTAGGGCTCACATATCCAAATGGGTTCGCACTTGGAGCTGCCAGTGGGTATTGTAGTGATTGTAGCAATGACAAAGTCATTTCATGAGCTGGGATTCTGACAGCGACGGTAGACAGACCGGAAGTCATGATATCCGGTATTTGCTTATTTTTTGGCAGTAACAATGTCAAAGCTCCGGGCCAGAAGGCCTCTGCCAGCTTTTTTGCCTTTTCCGGAAAGTAGTCCACAAACTGCTCAATGCTTTCTATACTGTCACTGTGGGCTATGAGAGGATCGAAAGAAGGTCTGTTTTTTGCTTTGAAAATCTTTAGCACCGCCTTTTTACTAAATGCTTTTCCCGCGAGACCATATACCGTCTCGGTAGGTATGGCTACCAATTGATCTGAATCAAGTAATTGTTTAGCATATTGGAAGTCTGAACCTATAACAGCCATAAAAAGGTGCTTTGCACTTTTGTGAATTTGTGCAAAACTAATCTATATGCCTTTAATTTGAAATTGCCTATCGATTGATGATTAGTCTTCCGCCCAGACGTTCGCTACCATATCTGATTCGATAAAAATATACGCCATTTGGAACGGGAAACCCGGTGTTATTGGTTCCATCCCAGAAAATCTGATTTCTTCCCTTTTCCTGAATATTCCATATGAGTGTTGAAACTAATTGCCCTGTGGCTTGAAAAACATCGATTTTTACTATTCCTGATTCAGGAAGCGTGTAGACAATCCTCGCAGACACGTCATTGTTGATAAGCGGATTAGGGTAGATACTTTCAATGGCAAACGGGAATTCACCGGTTTGATTAGGTGGAAGTTTCTGGTTTTCAACTTTTGTTTCGAAAATTCCGTTTCCATGAGTTGCTACAACCAGTTTTCCATCAAAAGGCCTGTAATCCATCATTCTGATAACCGAATTTCCGATGATTTGTTCGCCTTCCTGGACCCAGACCGTATTGTCTCCATCTAGCTCTGTGGTTGAAAATAATCCGGCACTTGTTCCGGCAAAATATTTATTGCCGCCATTCGCAAGTGGAGCTATTTCTACCCACCTGACACTGGGGCCGTTGCCTGTTCCTTCCGGGTTTTCTTCCAAATTACCAGAGATATGCTGGAAAGAGCTGCCTCCGTTGACTGATCGGAACAAACTTCTGACATTATGATTGGAAAATACTACTAAAACTTCCAGTGGATTATCCTGATTTACAGTGATGTTAGCGATATATCCGTTGACCGGAAACTCGGAGGAGGTAATGTCATCTACCTGTGAGATATTACTACGGGGGTCTCTCACTTTGAAAAGCTTACCGAGACTCGTTCCATAAAAAAGTTTATCACCTTCTGTTTCCTTTGCGATATCCAATGCAGTAATCTGACCATCTAACCTGGTAATATTCCCTCCTGAAGATTCAACTGTAATAGTATTTGGCAGCTCACTCCAGTTTTTAGTTGCAGGGTCATTGGAACCTATCGGAACCTGTTCCATGTTATCGTTTCGCCAGATTCTGTCACCACCTGCCAGATACATCAAACTTTCTTCTACCGGATCAATTACAAATGGATTGATGAACAGGTAATCTATCGGTCCGTCACCACCATCTAATGGATCTACTCTAGCAAAACCAGTCAGTGTTAAATCCGATGGGTCAAGGGTAATTCTGAAGATCCGACTGTTCTGAAATGAAAAATACCAATAGCGATTGTCTCTTGTGATGTAACAAAAGGAGCCATCACCGCCAAACAACCGATTCCACGAAGAAGAGGGAGAATCCGGTCGAACATACGTACCATTATCTTGCAAGCCACCAATCAACAGATCATTATCACTTCCTTTTTCCATGGCTATTGTATAATACTGAGAAGTGATGTACCCATTATTCAGTGAACTCCAGGCAACTTCCTCTACAGAAGCATTTTCTGTGATAAAAATTCCTCCGTCATTGATACTGAGTAGTACATCGGAGTTTTGGGGTAAAAACCTTAAAACGTGTTGATCAGGGTGATGATTTTCATATCTGGCTGCTCCGCCTTCCGGTGTGTAACCGCCGATCCAGTTGGTATTCCTGTCGGTTGTGAAACCATCAGTAGAACGATAGAGGTTTGTTCCACCCAG
Source organism: Bacteroidota bacterium (assembly GCA_038525605.1). Classification (GTDB taxonomy): domain Bacteria; phylum Bacteroidota; class Bacteroidia; order Cytophagales; family Cyclobacteriaceae; genus JANSWY01. Next base: position 7,886 of record JBCBHL010000178.1, on the reverse strand, counting down.
GTAGACGATATCGGAATTCTCAGGGTCTATTTCGACCAACATGTTAAATGATCTTTGTGTGTCAAACTCTCCCTGGTCTACATCAAATTGAGGTATGTTATTAGTGAGGTTAGACCAGCTAAAATCACCATTGGCATAATCAAGTCTGTACAGCCAGTCATTGTCATCAAAAGTTGTTAGGAAATACGCTATTTCTTCATTATTTGCACTACCTATCACTGTTCGTTCAGTCTGAGCGGGAAAGTTCTGTGGGGTGATATCACTCCAGTTCACACCATCTTCGGAATAGTAAAAACCAAAATTCCGATAGATGCCGCTGGCACTGACGGAACTTAGTGCTGCAAAATATTTGCCATCATTGGTGATATGGATATCAGTGTAAAACGGAGCAACAGAATTATTCAGATCCGTAGACTGATTGAAAAGCCTTTCACCCAGTACCGAATTCCATGTTTCGCCACCATCGGTAGACCTTAAAATCCCACCAAATGCCGCTATCAGCAATTCATCGATATCGTTTCTTGAAGTATTGATTGCCAGATTCCAGATGTATTGAAACTGACTGTTAAAAACCGCATTGATGCCTTCTGAGGTGGAGGTAATCGGCTGCCACGAATCACCGTTATCGATAGATTTAAACAATCCGTCACCGCGGACCAGCGCATTTCCGCTTCGTCCGGTGTTTCCTCTTAGTTCACCTGTTCCATAATACCAGTTTTGCTCTTTTCCTGGTCTGGTATCCTGAATCAGTGTCGTCACATCCAGACTTTGTAGTAAATCTGAAGTTCTTCTCCATGATTGGCCAAAATCCTCCGATTTCCAGACTCCTCCGTTTACACTTCCTGCCAGCATCGTGTTTCGGTCCAGTACATCCATTTGAAAACCTCTGGTACGTCCGCCAACATTGACTGGACCTAGTGATGTCCATTCCTGCGTTTCAGCTCTTTCAGCTAGTTGCTTTTGATTCATCTTATTGATGAATCTGATTTCTTTTTTTCGATGATTGGCAATTGGTTTTCCGGTTTTAGGGTCTTTGATCATGGCCATTTCATAGTCGATTCTGGCGGTAGGGTTTTCCGGTATTCCAATTGAAGAAGGTGCCTCTTCTAGTTCAGGAGTTTTGTGATTCGGGATAGATTCTCTGTAAAGCTCACCTGTAAACAGTACAGTGAAGGCAATGAAAGCAAGAAACCAATATTTCTTCATAGCACTAATTCTTTCGTTTTTCTAACCATTCTTTCGAAGGACTTTTCGTAATTAGTCATTTCGATAACATCATTGATAGAAATCCATTTCAGGGCGTTGGATTCGCTATTGATTTCTAAATTTAGGCCCTCATCTACAATAAAATGGAATCTTGCATCAAAATGTTCATGTTCTGGTACATTTTTTCTTTCAGGAATGGTGTGAATGTCGATATCGAAAAGGGAATCAGGGTTGTTTTCAAATGTTGATATTCCCGTTTCTTCACTAAGCTCTTTCATGGCAACAGAAAGAAGATTTTGGTCTCCGTCTGCATGTCCCCCCGGTTGTAGCCATCTGTCAAGCTTAGCATGATGCAATAGTAATACTTTGTCCAATTGACTATTAGTAACCCAGCAGGAACCAGTAAAGTGAGCTTTTAGATTTTTTCTTTCAAAGCAATAATCTTCCTGAAGTAAAGCCTTAAAACGATCTATGAAGTTTACTTCTTCTTCAAATTCAGTTTGGTAATGATGGATTAAAGTGGTTAGTGATAGGTGTTTTGTCATTCAATCACGGTATTTACTTTATTGACTCTCCCTTCTTTAAGTTTTGCCGTTTGAACGCCTTCACCGTCATTATTTTTATCACCTTTTCTGGCATCTATAAAGTAGGATACCGGCGCTAATTTTTTGAACGTGACCCGTCCTTTTTCATCCGTAAGCTGAGTTTCTGCAACCGGATTGGTATTATTTCTGTAGTTGTCTTCGCTCCTGTAGATAGTAACTTCAGCGTTGTGAACAACATTGCCCAGGTTATCAATAACTGTGATTTTCAAAGATGTGGGTAATAGTTTGGTCTCGTAGGATGAAAATACAACCATTAAAACAACCAGGATAGCGACTGATATTTTTTTCATGATATTTATAAGGTCAATCTATTTGAATACATAACTTAATAGTGTCTCGAATTCTTTAGGTTCTGAATAGAGACTGTCAGAATATACATTGGCCATCAATTTAATATAATTTGGTTTATCATCAATCAGAATGTGTTCAATTAGTATATTTCCAAACTGTTGATCGGCCACTTCAGCTCCTTTGGGAATTACAGGCTTCAAATAGTGTTTTTCTTTGGTTTCGATAAAGGTTTTCTTTTCCCTGATCATGTAATCTGAATTTACCTTCCGATACTCTTCCAGCTCATTGAGCTTGTCAGCAAGCAGATCGAATAGAAATGCGAATTCTTCAGCAGTGAAGTGCTTTTCATTGTAGCTGATAGCAATTCCATTTGAATATTTCGAATGCAGCAGATGAACATCTACCCCGGAATTCTCCTGTTTAAGAAGCTTTTCCTGGTAGCTTTTTTCAATTTCCGAGAACATCTTTTCTGAAGAATCATTTATCCACTGCTTATACTTCTTAGTGAATTTTTCACTTCTTTGGATTACATCATTTAAAACTACTTTGTTATCTCCCAGTTTCTGCGGGAATAATTTGTCAATAAGGTTTTGAATGTACGTCATCTGATCAGTGTAACAGTGCCCCGTTGAATGTTTTCTGCAGCTGCTGTGTCAAGGCTGCTTTTAAATCTAATAATGTAGGTATAAGTATCGACTTGTACAGGTTTGTTATTGAAGTTGCCATCCCATCTGAAATTTTGATCTGCTGAATAGAAAATCAATTCTCCCCATCTGTTGTAAAGGAATATTTCAAATTCCGTTACATAAATGTTAGGGAAAGCAAAGAACTCATCATTAATGCCGTTTCCGTCAGGCGAAAAGGCATTTGGCAGATCAATTCTGGGTGCGCAGCTTTCAGTGACGGTGATAACCCGTGACACGCAGGAAGAACCTATCGTAATTGATACTTCATATCTACCTTCTTCAAACACCGTTAGGACGCTGTCAGTTCCAACAATATCAGTTTCAGGCAGCAATCTCCACTCATAAGCATCAAACCCTGTTCCGGTACGAAGTGTAACTCCAGGGTTTTCCGTGTCGCGGCTACAAAAAGTTGCACCTGATGATACATTAATCCGTGATTCATCCAAGGGAGCCACAATTGCATTAAAGCCTTCAGTGATCTGGCAGGCGCCATTATCGGAAGTGACAGTGACGGTATATAATCCGGAACTGCTGATGACTACTGCATCACTATTTGAGATTACTTCATTTGCAGGGTCTGTCCATGAGAATGAGACATCTGTTCGAGTTGATTCAGCGATTAACAGCAAATTGCCATTATTGTCGCAATCCGGTTCCGTACTGATAGCAACATCCAGTTCATCTTCTACGGTAACATCGGCAGAAAATGATTCTTCACAGCCTGTTACCCTATCTCTTACAGTGACCACATAAGTGTTGGATACATCCACATTAATGAGCGGAGTAGAACCAGCACCATTATTCCAATTGTAGCTGAAATCACCTGATCCGTTATCGATCACAACACTCAGGTCAATAGAACCATCACAAGGATCACCTATTACCTGAATTTCTCCCAGTAGTTCCGGATTGAAAGTAACATTGATTAATTCTGTTCTTGGGCAAAAACCTGTACCTGAGATTTCCACCTGTAATGTTGCATTACCATCTACCTGCGCCTCATTACCTGAGGAGGATATCAGGTTTCCCGGTCCTGATACAAGCGTCCAAACGTAGGTGAGTGTACTTCCCGTATTGTTGGTTACAAAAACCGGGTCATTGACACCACAGACTGACTGATCCTGATCCAGTGATACATCAGGCTCAGGGAAGCTTTCATTTAAAGTGAATGTAGTAGTAGTCAAACAGCCGTTTCCACCATTTTCCTGTAATGAAACAAAATAGGTGCCTGCAGCAATATTTGTGACCAAATAGGGGGTAGCTGCGGTAAATTCCGGCGTTACGACAAAGGAATTAGACCCATCATATGTTGTTCTGTCATCCGTAACGAATTGCCCTTCCTGATCCTGTATGGTTACAAAAACCGAAGGGCTGGTTAAATCTGCCAGGTTGGTAATGACCAACTCTACATCTCCTTCTGTTCCACAATCAGGAAGAGGGTTGGCAGTTACACCGATGGTGGTGTTGTCTTCTATCTGCACCACTTCCGAATAGCTACAGCCTGTAACGTTGTTCGTAACAGTGACATCATAATTTCCAGGTGCCAACCCACTGAACTGCGGTACGGTAAGTGGCGCATCGATGGGGGCAGGCGCAATGCCGGAGGGTCCGTTAATGGTATAGCTGAAGTTACCCGAGGAGTTGATGGTAATATCAATTGCACCATCGTCATTACCACATCCTGTGGTCTGGGTGGCAGCTATCGTAACATCGGGTTCTTCCTGTATAGTAATACTTATCTGATCCGAATTGGTACAGAAGGAAATAGGATCGACCACTGTAACTTCATAAAGAAATGTTCCGGGAATAGAAGTATCTACTGATTGAAATCTCTCAGTACTCGCTGCTGCTCCATCAATGGTCCAGGTATAAGTGGCTCCCGGGTTTTCTGCATCCAGATCTGAAATGGTTTCATTCTGACAAATGAGCAGGTCATTGCCTAAATCCAGGAATGGGCGAGCGTCTATAACTAAAGTGGTGACAGTGTCGCTAACACAACCGTTACTGTTAATGATATTTACTGAAACGGTACTTGGTTCATTTACTGTTATGATCCTTGTTGTTTCGCCTGTAGACCAGTTGTACATTAGCGTAGGGTCATCAACAGGCCATGCTTCGATATCGACCGGGCCGTCGCAGAATGGAATGGCAGAAGGATTCGTAGGAGTTTCAGGAGCTGCGAATATTTCCACAGTTTCTGTCAGGACCGTATCTACATCACACCTGTTGCTGAGTGTCAATGTTACGGTGTAGGTACCGGGCTGAGTGTAAGTGTATTCAAACATTTGATCTGTGAACGGCGCCTGTCCGGGCACACCCACGTTCCATGAGTACATTTCGATACTTTGGTCCCTACCTGTTCCGCTAAAAACAGAAACCTGTCCGGCACATCCCGCGGTCACAGAAATTGAAGGTTCTGATAGGTTTGGTGGCTGCATTTGGCTAAAGGCAGGAAGACCTAATCGGCTGGTTCTTCCTTCCAGGTCAAAATCCTGCGTGCTCGCCATCTCAGAGTTAGGAGACCCTATTCGGGGAATTGTTGTCTCACCATCAACAGTCATATAAATCTGACCATCGGGACCTAATTGCAAAGCTCCGAAATTACTGCCGGACGTAACAATCTGCTTGGTAGCTTCCACATCAGCAATCTCGTTGTCAGTGTCTAAACTATCGAGATTGAATTGTATCAATTGAGTTTGGGTTGTTACAAATAGCTCAGTGCCATCAGGTGAGAATTCAACACCATATATTCTTGAGGGCGCTGGTTCATCAATATCTATTCTCCGTGGATTTGATATTGAATCCAGCTGTGCATCGAAATCGAATATTTCCACAAAATTTTCAGTTTCTTCCTGTAATGGTACTGCTATTCGTGTGTCCTGAGAGTTGAATTTCATATAACCCTTCGCATAGTCATCACTGTCGATGCTGTGAATTGTGCCTACAGGATGATAGAAAGGTGTTCCAATACCTGTGAGTGTTACCGGATATTGCCTAAAAGTATTGTTGCCGTGCTCATGAGTCAATAATGAGATTCCATTAAAGAAATCAGTGACTGTGAGTCTTTCAGTGCTATTCATATGCAATGGAATGTTTTTAGCAACCACCGTCCCGTTTGCTCCGTCATTTTTCATATCCACAATTGAATAAGAAGTAAAGGTAGAATCTGCTTCTATTTCATTTGTTGTGAAAATGTAGTAAACAGTTGTTTCATACGGTGCTCTGACTGCAATGGCAGATTGCGTGGAGGTGCTGTCACCGCCAATCATTTCACCGTTTTGCATGATCTCGTGCTGTTTGTTCCAAACCGTATTTCCATTGGTATAGAAAAGCAGATCTCCGTTGACATCAGAAAATGAGGCACAGCCTTCCGGCGAGTCCATAATGTTTTCATCGGCCAGCGCTCTGACGGGCGGGTCAAACTCTATGCCAGCTCTTTCTCCAAAATACCATTGATTGTAAAAAATGGTTGTGTCTCTATAGGTCGTCACAGCTATTTCGTCAAAGGACGTACATCCTGTTGCAGCAGTCGCCTCCACCCAGTAGGTACCGGTTGTGTCCACTTGAATAGTTTGGGTAGTTTCTCCTGTACTCCATACAAAACTGATGGCATTCATTCCAGCATCAAGCTCAAGGACTTCTCCGGGACATATGGTGGTGTCATTTCCCAGATTGACCATCAGGTCGTTCTGTAAAATCTGAACTACCTGAGAGGTTCGGAAGCTTTGTCCATTGATATCTGCAATAAGAGATACGTTAAAAGCACCCGCAGCATCATACATATGCACAGGGCTATGATCGTTGCTGAATTGGCCATCACCAAAATCCCAGAAGACATTAGTTGGAGCTGGGACAATCGTAGGAATAAATTTTGTAGAAGACATAAAACAAGAATCCAGGAAAGTAAATCCGAATTCTGATAAAATAATTCTTTCTGAAGGAGCGAACTCAGGAAATTGCCTGGCGTCCAAATCCAGGTTTTCAAACACGATGCTATCATATTGTACAGCATCGAAGGTACTGTCGGTTTCATTGATGACCCCCATTGTAATGGGGTCTCCGTTGTTGAGTCTGTATAGGTGATAAATCCTGTCGTCAGGCGCTCTTTTGATACCAAAGCTTCTGTTAATACTAGAAGGTAAAATACTGTTGACGTTTTCAAGAGTATCGAGGAAATCAAATTGCAACAGATCTGCATTGTTTCCGGCATTGGATCCGAATCTTGACAAATACAACTTTGTGCCGTTGTTGGACCAGGCCACATCGTATACAGCGGTTACCCCGCCATCATTAAAACCTGTATTGTTGATCTGTCTGTTAAATGAAAGGGTTCCCGTATTTACATCAAAATCGAGGATTACGACATTTCTATTAGGATCCGCAGGTGCTACGGCAATTAGTGATGAATCAGCGTTGACAGAAAAACTTGCTGCAGCCGATCCCGGATTAGTCGGTGAATTAAAATTGAATGTAGTCGTTGGAAATGTTCCGCCTGCGTCAATTTCTGTGACTCTATAGTCAAATGTTGATCGATCCTGAGTAATTAGCCAAAATCTGTTGTTAGCGTCATTGGGAATTACAGTCATGGCTTGTGCCGGGTTTGTAAGACCTGTGCTTAGCATTTTTGTTGTCACTTCTCCCAGCGTGGGATTTCCTGCTGCTGCATTTCCTTGTATCGACTGGTCAGCAATAGCGGCAAAAATCTCTGTATCTGTATTTGAAAATATGTAATATTGGTTATCAACACCTACAATAGGACTCACTGCTGCCGACTGATTGAAGGTTCCTCCTGGTACAGTAATCAGGTCTCCGTTTGGTACAATCAGGTGCGTTCTGTCGTAGAGATTCACACCATCGGTGTAAAAAATCAGGTTTCCTGTCAGTTGATCTGAAATTACGGCACTCCCTCCAATTCCGAAGGGGATGGCCTGGTTGTCTTCCAGGTAGGCACCCCGACCACCTTTGTCAAATTGCAGATTGGTCGAACTGTTTCCGAAATACCAATGTAAGTCCGTTCTGTTCTGCGCTTTAAGCACTGAAATGAAGGATATTAAAAATATTATAGTGAAAAAATTAGGTGTATTCAGTATAATATTTT